>JBAZBG010000391.1:0-3225 GCA_041671585.1 Arenimonas sp.
CGCATAAGCCGGGCAGGCATCGTCCCAGGTGAGGTCCGGATGCAGGCGTTTCACCGAGGCGAAGTGGCTGCGGCAGAACTCGTCGTACTCGGCGGGAACATCCATCGGCGACAGAAAGCTGGGCTGTTCCGCGCCCTGCCAGGTTTCATTGGCGCCATGGCCGCCCAACAGCTCGCGGCAACGAACCAGCGCACCCAGGTCGAGCAGCCACTGGTGGTCGCCGTCGGCGGCGAGCGATGCCCCACGCGTGGAACGGCCGCTGGCCGAATAGCCGGGCGAGAGATCCCGTTCCGGCAACCGCCGGGGAACGTTGAGAACTTGCGGCGCAGTTGTGTTCATGAGGTGCATTTCCGTTGCTGGTGTTGCGACGCCGTTCCAGGCGACGAAATTTTGCCGCCATTGGTCGTCATGACTGAACAGCTCGCAGACAATTTCGCAAAGAATGCTTTAACCGCCACTGAAGCCCGACTCAACCGGCGGACATTCGGTCGGCGGCATGCTTGCGCGACTGATTGCCAACGGCCAGTATCCGCAGGTCGGATTCAGCTTGCGAGGAAACCTTAATGCGCCCATCGATCATTCCAGTTGCCGGTCGAAGCCGATGGTTGCGCATGATTGCCTGCTGCCTCGCCGTGTCGATCGCGCCGGCGGCGGTTACCGGCAAGAACTTGTTGTACAAGTGCGTGAGCGCCGCCGGCGTGACCAGCATCCAATCGGTGGCCTGCCCTGCCGGCTCGAAGGAAGAGTGGCGCCGGGATGCGACACCTGAACCGCCGCCCACGCCGGAGCAGCTAGCGCAAGCGGAAGCCAAGCTGCTGCGCGATCAACAGACCGTGCGCGAGCTGTCGGAAATCGTCGACAAGAAACTGCAACCCCCGGCGCCGACGCCAGAACCAGCTCCGCCGGCAGTCGCGGCGGCGGTTGCGGCTGAACAGGCTTCGGTGGACGCTTGCCAGTCGGCGCAGGCATTCGCTGGCGAGGTGCGGGAAAAGGCGTGGCTGGGATTGACCGGCGAACAAACCCGGCGTCTGTACACCTGGGTTGCCGAACAGTGCAAGACACCGCCCAAGGCCGATTGATTCGGCGCGCGTCGTTCACCTGAATGCGATTTATTGCGCCCGAGCGCGCCGCCGTCACCGAGGCACTGATCGCGCAACCGGTGTTTGCCGGTCTGGCGGCGTTTCGCCCCCTGTTGCTCGCTCCGGCATGGCCGAGCGTCGCCGAACTGAATGCGCTGGTGCAGCCACTGCGGCATCGGGTGTCCGGCGCGCCTTTGTGGCTGCACGCGCAGGAGATCCTCGAGGATGGCGAAAACTACGAGCAGCGAATTCTTCGACACGGCCTTATCGCCACGCGTTCGGGCAATTGGCACGATTTGTTGAACGCGCTGGTCTGGCACCAGTTTCCGGCGATCAAGTCGGCGCTCAATGCCGGGCAGGTCGAGGACATGGCGCGCGTGGGCCTGCAACAGCGCACGCGCAGGCAGTGCGCGTACACGCAATTCGACGAGGCTGGCGCCGTCGTCGTGTTGCGCGATTCGGCGCTGCTGGCTCAGTGGGACGGCCATGACTGGGATGGCTTGTTTCGCGGCAATGCCCACGCCTGGCAAGACGGCCGCATCACGCTCAAGGTGTTCGGCCATGCGCTGTACGAACACGCGCTCAATCCGGCCATGTTACTGGTCTCGAAAACGCTGGTGATCCTCGATGAGGACAGCGCGCTCGGCGTGGACGACATCGATCGGCACGTCGCTGACGCTATCGCCGCTGGCGCCTGCCTGGGCGATCCACAGGAGCTTCGCCCGCTGCCGATGTCGGGCATTCCGGGATGGCACAAGCAGACGCAGGATGCTGCTTTCTACCGCGACCAGCCCTGTTTTCGTCCGTTGCGCGCCGGTCGTCGCTATCCGCCGCCGCTGCCTGCGCGCGGACTGGCAACGCCCTGAACGCGCTGACGACGCACGGTCAGTCGCCGCCGCCCGTGCCCGGCGCGACCTTGCCGGCCGATGCGGTGGCGGGGCGGCCGCCAAGCAGGAGAAACGGATTGACGGCCGTTCCCTTCCACCAACGCTTTTCCGGTCCGAGCACGAACACGGCGAAATGCAGATGCGGCGCCAACGCATTGGCGTTACCGGTGCTGCCGACATAGCCGACCAGCTCGCCGCGCTTGAGAGTTCTCCCTTCGGCGACCCCGTCCGCATAGCGATCCAGGTGCGCGTAGTAATAGGCCAGTTTTTCTTCGCGATCGAACTGGTAAACCGTCAGTCCGCCCTGCTTGCTGTTGAACAGTTTGACCACTTTGCCATCGTCCACCGCCACCACCGGCGTCCCACGTGGCGCCATGATGTCGATCGCGTCGTGGCTCCGGCCCAAGCCGCGGCTCTGGGCATAGGTGTCGCTCAACTGTTCGACCTTGATGCCGGGCACGGGTATCAACAACAAGCCCGCGGATGCCGGGGCCGACGTGGACGCGAACGCTTGATCGGCATCCGATGCCACGGCCGCGGGCACGAAGGTGGGCGACTCGAGAACCACTGGCTCGGCCACGACGAGTTCGCCTGGTTCCGGAACGGCGGGTAGCGCCGGCAGGTCGAGATTCGACGAGCCAGCGTCGGCATTGGCGCCGACCAGGAGCTCCGCGCGCGCGTTGGCGCGGGCACGGTCGACGTCGTCGTGCATCAGGTAGAACACCCCTGCGGCGCCGATCAGTATTCCCAGCATGAGGATAAACAGTCGGCTCATGTCATTCCCGCAGGATGGCCGGAGCGCCAGGCTTGATCGCCTCGGCTACCACCATTGCGCTCCAGTTGGTCATGCGGATGCAGCCATGCGATTCGGTCTTGCCGATCTTCGAGGGCTCAGGCGTGCCGTGGATGCCGTAGTGCTCCTTGGACAAATCGATCCAGACCACGCCAACCGGATTGTTGGGGCCGGGAGCGATCGGAGCCTTGGCATGGGCCGGATTCGCGTCCCAGAACAGGTCCGGGTTGTAGTTGAACACCGGGTTCTTCGACACGCCCTGAACCGTCCATTCGCCGACCGGCAACGGATCGTATTCACTGCCGGTGGATGCCGGGTATCGGGCAATCACTTTGTCCGCCGCATCGACCAGCGAGACGCTGAAGTCGGACTTGTCGACCACCACTTTCGCTGCGACCGGCATCGGTATCGAAGGCTCGACACTGGGCACGATGATCTGCTCGCCAGCCTTGGTGAGATCCTTGCC
>JBAZBG010000392.1:0-3207 GCA_041671585.1 Arenimonas sp.
CCGTGCTGGGGCCGCCAGCTGTGCAACAAGTCGCACAGCGCGTCGAACATCGCGCGATCATCGGCAGCCGGCGGCTCCGCGCGCTCCTGCGCCTCGGCGGAACCCGCGGCTGGCGCCGTTGTCCCTCCCGCCGCCGCAACTTCCGATTCCACGGGACGCGGATTGCCGAGTTCGGGAAGAATCCCGGCGTTGGACATGCGCGCATTCAATTCAGTGAGCAATTCGCCCAGCGTCGAAACCAGCTCGCGCTCGTAAATCTTGAATAGCACCACCCGAATGTTATCGGGCAGGGGTACTTCGCTCTGCGACGCCTGCAGTGCGTTGGCAAGGCTGGTGGCGCTCAACGGATTCAGACCGGTCTTCAAATCGACCACGCCGATCATGGAGGCGAAGCGGCGCTCAACGGCATCCAGCGCCGCACCGTGGGCGCGGATCAAGGCGTCGACCAGCACCTCGGAAGCCAACTGCGCTTCGAGTTGATCCTCTTCGACCAGGCTAAGTACGAGGGTGCCCCGGGCTTGCTCGATCTGCCGCAGCAGGCCTTCGAAGCCCTGCTCGAAATGCCGGGTGAAGGCCGTCTCGAAGGACGAACGCGATTGCCGCAACACGCGCATCGCATCGAGCGACGCGGAACCTTCGACCGCGCCTTCCTTCTGCGCGAGATCGAACAACCAGTCGTCCGCCTTGCCCAGCACGCGTCCGAGCGTGCCCTGCAGGTGCGACAAAGTGTGCTTGCGCAGTGTGTCGAACAATTCGGGATCGTTCTGGTACACCCAACGTCCCTGGATCGGATACTGCGGCTGACTCATGAGAACTCTCGGGGGGGATAGAGTTTTGGTTGTCGCTAAATTATGGCAATTTACCAAAGCATAATGTGATTCAGCTGGCAAATCCCGCTTGTGCCAAGCGTTGCACAGTTTCGCGCCTGCGTGACGGGCCAATGATAAAGTCTGCCGATGGATTTGATGCAAGCCCTGCACCACCGACGTTCCACGCCTTCGCGCCTGCTAACCGAACCCGGCCCGGACCCAGGCCAGCTGCTGCAGATTCTGGGCTGCGCAGTCCGGGCTCCGGATCACGGCAAGCTGACGCCCTGGCGCTTCCTGAGCATACGCGGGCCCAGCCGTCAGCGCTTGGGCAACCTGCTGGCCGAGCGCAGCCTTGCCCTCAACCCGGGAGCGCCGGCGGCGGTGATCGAAAAGGACCGCCAGCGCTTCAATCAGGCGCCGGTTGTCGTTGCGGTGATCGCCTGCCTCCGCCCCGGGCACAAGGTGCCCGAGCAGGAGCAACTGCTGTCCGGCGGCGCGGTCTGCCTGCTGCTGCTGCAGGCGGCCGATGCGCTGGGCTTCGGCGCCCAATGGCTGACCAGCTGGGCGGCCTACGATCCAGTCATTACCGGCAGGCTCGGGCTGGCAGAGCATGAGCGCGTGCTGGGGTTCATTCATATTGGCACTGCGAAGGAGCCGACTATCGAACGCGAGCGGCCGCAACCTGAATCCTTGTTGACTGAGCTGCAGCTGTGACAGAACTTGTACGGAGCGTCACGACGGGCGAGCGTACGAACGCCTGTGGTCCTCCGGTCTTTTTGGTCGACTCGAGCATGTATGTTTTCCGGGCCTGGCACTCGATGCCCGACGAATTTCGCGACGCCGACGACCAGCCGGTCAACGCCGTGCACGGATTCACCCGCTTCGTGCTGGAGCTGCTCGAGCGGCACCGGCCGGTGCGCATGGTGTTCGCCTTCGACGCGGCGCTGGAAAGCAATTTCCGCAACGATCTGTATCCGGCCTACAAGGCCAATCGCGATCCGGCGCCGGAAGAACTCAAGCGGCAGTTCGCCTACTGCCAGCAAGTGTGTCGTGCCCTGGGTTTCACCGTGCTTGCCGACGGCCGCTATGAAGCCGACGACCTGATCGGAACGGCCCTGTCGCACGTGCGCCGTCTCGGTCATGCCGGACTGATCATTTCCGCCGACAAGGACCTGGCGCAGTTGCTCGGCCGCGACGATGTGCAATGGGACTACGCGCGCAACGAACGCTGGGGTTTCGACGGCGTCAAGCCGCGATACGGCGTGCATGCCCACCAGATTGCCGACTACCTCGGCCTGACCGGCGACTCCATCGACAATATCCCGGGCGTCCCGGGAATCGGCGCGAAAACCGCAGCCAGCCTGCTCGAGCATTTCGGTTCGCTCGATGTCTTGTTCGAGCGCCTGGCCGAGGTGCCATTCCTGCGCTTGCGCGGCAGCGCGCAGCATGCGCGCCGGCTGAAGGAACACCGCGACATCGCCCTGCTTTCGCGCCGCTTGGCCACGATCGCCTGCGATGCCCCGCTGCCTGCGGACTTCGGCACGGGCGAACGGCGTGCCGCCGACGGCAGCGCGCTGGATGGCTTGTTCGAACAATTGCGCTTCGGCCCCATGACCCGCCGTCGCCTGCAGTCAGCGGCGGCGGGTTAGCATTCGTCGATGAGCGATGAGATAACTACAGTCTACGAGGGCAAGTGGCTGCGCATGAAAAAGCGCGGTCGCTGGGAATACGTCGAGCGCACCAACGAAGGCGGCATGGCCGTGATAATCATCGCCGCCACGCCGGAACGCAATGTGCTGTTCGTCGAACAACTGCGCCTGCCGGTGGATGGCAAGACCATCGAGATGCCGGCCGGGCTGGTTGGCGACGTCAACGCCGGCGAATCCATTGAGCTTGCCGCCGAACGCGAACTGCTCGAAGAAACGGGCTGGCAGGCCGCACGCATCGAAGTGCTGATGATCGGCCCGACCAGTTCGGGCATGAGCAACGAGCGGGTCGCCTTTGCCCGCGCCACCGGCCTGACCCGGGTGCATGCCGGCGGCGGCGACGCCAGCGAGGACATCGTCGTCCACGAGATCCCGGTCGACGATGCGGCGCGCTGGCTGACGCAGAAGATGGCCGAAGGCTACGCCCTGGACGCCAAGCTGTGGGCGGGCCTGTGGCTACTCGATCGCAACCCGGACGGCTCGCCCGCCTGAGTCGATTACCTGAAGGAGTCCGTGGCCTCGACCAGGGCCGACGCATTCTGCGGCTCGTAGGCGGAGTGTCCGGCGCCGGGCGATATCAGCAACCTGGATTCCGGCCATGCCTTGTGCAGGTCCCAGGCATTTTGTAGCGGGCACACGACATCGTAACGGCCATGCACGATCACGCCGGGGATGCCATGCAGCCGATGCGC
>JBAZBG010000393.1:0-3203 GCA_041671585.1 Arenimonas sp.
AGGCCAGGCAGTGCATTTGTCACCGCGACAGCGCCTGGATCGATCCCGGGCAGTCGATCGCGGCCTCGGTGCTCTACCTGTTCGACGACCCTGACCTTGGCGGCACCAGCTTCTTTGCGCCGAAGAAATCCGCACGCGAGATCGATCTGCTGATCCACGACTCCAGTACGGCGAGCAATGCCGACTTCTTCGGCAAATACCGGATAGCGCAAGGGTACATGGCGGAATCGAACGACTACTTCGAGAAGGTCGGGCGGATTCCGGCCAGGTGGAACCGGATGATCTTCTATGACGGCAGGATGTTCCATTGCGGCGAAGTGGGTTCGCCGCAGGCGCTCACTGGCGATCCCGCGACCGGCCGCCTGACCCTCAATGGGTTCTTCACCTGCAGCCGAAGGGCCCGCTGAGCGGCTTTGACGAAGCGAAGCTGCGCAACGCGCGGTCGTGCGTCACGCAGCGCACAACAACGATCACAAGCTTGTGTGGATATAGACCTGCACCGACTGCGCTTCGACAGCCACTTGCGCCGAGCCATCCGCCGCCACCGCCAATGGCGTGCCGGCAGCCTTGGGAAATACTTGCCGGAAGCTGGCGTCCGCCGCCAGCCCCTGAACCTTGAACTTCGCTGGCTTGAGGCCGTAGTTGATCACCACCAGCGCGGTTTCGCCGCCCAGTTGGCGCCGATAACTCATTACCCGCCCAGCAACCATCGGCGACTGATAACTGCCGTGCGCGATCGATGGGTAGGTGTTGCGCAATGCCAACAAGCTCTTGTAGTGCGACAGCAAGGAGTTCGGACTCGCCGACTGGCTGGCCACATTCTGCTGGGCGACGTTCGCCGCGACGACGCGATACGGCTTGGCGGTGCTGAAGCCAGCATGCAGCGGATCGGCTGTCCAGCTCATGGGTGTGCGCAGCTTGGGATCGCCCTGCAAACCGGGGCCGGCCGACATGCCGATTTCCTCGCCGTAGTAGATGAAGGGCGTACCGGGCTGCAGCAGGTAGGTGGCCGCTGCCAGCCGGTACTGCGCCAGGTCGCCACCGACTTGGTCCCAGAGCCGTTCGCCGGCAAACAGGTCGTGGTTGGAAACCATCATCGCCATGCCAGCCGGTGCCGTCGTGAAGTAATTGGCGATGGCCTTGATAGCGCGGCGTTTTCCACGCGCGGCATCGACGATCAAGTGCCCGCTATCCAGCGCAAACGCCGCGCCGCAGGCGGTCGGCGCGGCATAGGCGACTGCATTACGCGTTGCCTCGCAAACGGCATAGCGGTGCGCGTAGCCATCGACCACGGTGCGCAGCTCATTCATCAGCGCGTAATCCTCGGGCTGGTCGTACCAGGCATCCGGCCCGTGCTCGACCAGGTGCGTGACCGCGTCGAAGCGGAATCCATCGACTCCGCGATTCAGCCAGAAGCGCAGGTTGTCCTGGTGATAGGCAAGCACCTGCGCATCGAGCAGATTGAAGTCCGGCATCGACTGCGAGAACTGGGCCAGATAGGCGCCGGTCGGCGTGCTCACCCAGGGGTCCTTGCCCATGATTTTCCAACCCGCCGGCGCCTGCTCGCGCCACACGTACCAGTTTCGGTAGCGGCTACCGGTCGACGCACTGGCGTCGGCGAAAATCGGGTTGGCCGCGGCGCTATGGTTGACCACGTAATCGAAGATCACGCCGATGCCGCGCGCGTGGGCTTCGCGCAACAGGTCATCGAAATCGGACAGGCTGCCGTAAGTGGGCTCGATGTCGCGATAGTCGCTGACCGCATAGCCGTGGTCGTGGTCCTGGCTGCGCGTGACCGGCATCAGCCAAATGCCGCGGATGCCCAGGTCCCGGAGGTAGTCCAGCGACTGGGTCAGCCCGCGCAAGTCGCCAATGCCATCGCCGTTGCTGTCCTTGTAGCCGCGCACGAAGATCTCGATGAACGCCCCGCGTTGCCAGTCCTCCGCAAGCGGACTGGCACGATCAGCGGCGGCCACCTTGCTGGTATCGATGACGGGCGCCGCTGGGGCCGCCGCCAGGCCAGACAGGGGCATCAGGGCGCACAGGAAACTGAGCCACGACCTGCGCCACAGATTTTCGGCTTTCATGGAAGTGATCCTCGGGCGGGAAGGCCTGGCATCGCACAAGATGTAGATAAACTACGTTATGGCAATCGTCAGTGAATGTAAATCTGCCGCTGTAAATCCAGCATTAACTCTGTTTCAAGCTCGCCGGATGTAGTAAAGTTACTTTCAATACGAACGGCCTCCCAACGAGGCCAACCACCCGGCGCACCGGCGTCCAGGTGCCAGAAAAGGACCGGAAAGGGATGCAGACTGGCCGCGGCGATCAGGGACCGGACCGAGCCCATTGGGTGCGACTCCTGCCCCTGGTGTGCGCGAGTCTGACCGGCATCCTGAGCACTGGCGCCGTGAGCGCAACCGTGCGCGCGCCGTCGTTGCTGGACTGCGACGCCGGTGACTCGGTCACGGTGCTGGAGGCATCGCCCACCGCCTCGCTGGCCGCCGCGCGCGAGTCCCGGGCCTACTGGCTCAACCGAGGGCTGTTGAAATGGCCGGGCGCCACCGTGGCCGACAGTTACAAACTCTACTATTCCAGCAACGGCCGGCTCGCCCTGACCAAGGGCGTGCTGCACGGCGCCGACGGAGCGCTCGCGCTGGTGGCCGCCGATGGGATTCCCGCCGCGGAGGCCGTGCGCTTCAAGCATGTGCCCGATGGCGTCGTCCTGCGCGTGGCTGGTGGCGATCTGGCGCGCGTGCCGGGCCTGCTCCGCGGCCAAGCCTGGCTGGTGCGCGAAGATCGACGCGGTACGCCAGTGCAAACGACCAATTTGCAGTTGCCCGGCGCCCTGGACGATTTGTACTCGGGTGCGGCCGAAGCCCACGACCTCGGCGTCGGCGTCGAGTCCGGACGCAGCCGCTTCAAACTGTGGGCGCCGACGGCGCGCGACGTCGCGCTCTGCCTGTATGGCTCCGGCAACGGCAAGGCGCTCACGCTGGCGCCCATGCAGCGCGAGGATGCGACCGGCATCTGGTCGGCAACCCAGGCCGACGACCGGTCCGGACAGTACTACCAATATCTGGTCGACGTCTTCGTGCCGGGCGTCGGCGTCGTGCGCAATCGGGTGACCGACCCGTACTCACTCAGCTTGAGTGCGGACTCGCGGCGCAGTTACATCGCCGACCTCGCAGCTGCGGACCTGA
>JBAZBG010000394.1:0-3202 GCA_041671585.1 Arenimonas sp.
AGCCGCGTAGCCCTTCGCTCCTCGCTCTTCGACTCACCGCCCAGAACTCCCGCGCGGCCGCCGGGGGTGGGCATCCGCCGCCGCGTCCACTCGAAAACATCCTGTTTTCCAGTGGCCGCCGCTCCTGCCGTCCTGGCCCGCTCGGCGGAAGATGCCCACCCCCGACGTCCACTTTGTTGGAGTCGGACTCGATCGGAACTTCAAGCCAAAGCTGCTGTGCTCCGGTCCGAGCCACTGCTTCGAGACGTCCAGCCAATACAGATGCGTGCGATCGACGTACCAGAGCTGATGCTCGGCTCGCTTGCCTTGCGCCTTGATTCCGCGATCAAGCCCACCTCCCAATTTGGGACGCCGGGGGCCGGGGCCTGTGAGCAGAGCGGGGCAGGACGCCAGGAGCGTCGGCCAGTAAAAAACAGGATGTTTTTTCCTGGACGCGGCTCACAGGCCCCGGTCCCCGGCGGCGGCGTGGGGGTTCTGGGCGGCGGGTTGGGGAACGGACGCGGAAAGCATCGCGGCTGAAGCCGCTCCCACAGGGATGGGTGAGGTTTCAACTAATGGATGGAAATTATCCGCATTTCTATCGATTCGCCGTCGGGCTCTTTTTGCAGAATCTGCAGCGGAATGAATTTCTTGTCCTGTCCGAGCCATAGCGTGGTGCTTCGGCCGTTGGCGGATTCGCGGATGCGCTCCACGCGAATCACGCGTTGCTGGCCGAGCGCGGTAGCCAGGCGCTCCGGAGCAGCGGTCCGATAGACTTGTGTCTTCAGCTCGTCCTTGTCGGGAACCAGATATTTCAAGTCGCCCGTGTTGCCCGCTGCAACGTCGAGCATCAGCGCAACGTTTATCGCGCTGCGGTCGAGGACGCCGGGCTGATACGGCGGCGAGTACTGTCGGTCCTTGTCCCTGCTTTCGATCCGGCCGGCCTTCGCGTCGACGTTGAAGCCGCGCTCGCGGCTCTTCCACGCCACCTTCTGGCGATAGGTATAGGAAACAGTTTCTGGTTGCTGGCCGGTCCAGCGCAGCACCGAGCGTTCGTCTATCGCCACGCCGGCGATGGCTGCCAGTCCCTCGCTGCCCACCGTGCTCGAATTGAGTTCGTAACGTCCGTTCGGCAAAGCCTTGAAGCTCACCGTTCCGGTGCCAAGCCGTTCGCCGTTGCGTCGGACTTCGTATTGCGCCGTGTACGGCGCTGGCATATCGGCGGCGGCCGCCAACGGCAGCAAGGCCAATGCCAGGAATAGCCAGGCTCGCGTCACGTCGATTCCTCCAATTGATCGCGCTGGTTCAGGCGCAATGGCGAATGCAGCGGTTTTCCCCGCCAATCAATGTGATTCGTTCCGAGCTCGATGGTTCCGTCGGCGATCGCCTTGACGCATTGCACGAGCACCGAATGTTCACGTTCCAGGACCCGTTGCGCCAGGCTGTCGGCGTCGTCGCCGGGTAGCACCGGCACGCGCGCCTGGGCGATCACCGCGCCGGCGTCGAGTGCCGGAATCACGCAGTGCACGCTGGCGCCGTGCTCGCTGTCGCCGGCCTCCAGGACGCGCATGTGCGTGTCCAGCCCCGGGTATTTCGGCAGCAAGGATGGATGGATATTGATCATGCGTCCCGGGAACCGCCGCACCACGGATTCTGAAATCAGACGCATATATCCGGCACAGACGATGAGGTCGGGCTGAACGGCCTCGATTTCGCGGAACATGAAGTCATCGAATGCCTGTCGGGAGGCGAACTTCGCCGGCTTCGCCGCCAGCGTGGGAATGCCATGCTCGCGCGCCAGCGCCAGGGCGGCGCAGGCGGGACGGTCGGAGAATACGCCGACGATGCGTGTATCCAGTTCGCCACGTTCCTGCGCCTGGATCAGTGCGCGCAGGTTGCTGCCGCGGCCGGAAGCCAGCACGGCCAGGCGGAAGGGTGCGGATTTCAGGGCCGGGTCCGGTTAGACGATCGAGACGCGCTCGTCCCGGCGCGTCGCCACGACGTCGCCGATCTGCCAGTGCGGCAGTTGCATCCGATTCAGATCCGCCGACAGCGCCGGCAGTTGTGCCGGGTCGACCACCAGCACGTAGCCGATACCGCAATTGAAGGTTCGCCACATTTCCGTTCGCGGCACCTGGCCCTCGCGCATCAGCCAGTCGAACACCGGCGGCAGGGTCCAGGCGGACGTCTGAATATCCAGGCCGAGTCCGTCGGGAATCACGCGAATGATGTTTTCGGTCAAGCCGCCGCCGGTGATGTGCGCCATCGCATGCAGCTGGTGACGGGCGATCAATTCCAGAACAGGTTTGACGTAAATGGTGGTTGGCGCCATCAGCGCGTCGACCAGGCGGGTTCCGCCCAGGTCGAGGTCGAGAGGTCGGCCGGCGCGATCGAGAATCTTGCGCACCAGCGAATAACCGTTGGAATGCGGACCCGAGGAGGCCAGGCCGACCAGCACGTCGCCGGCGCGAACCTTGCTGCCATCGATCAGCGCCGACTTCTCCACGGCGCCGACGGTGAAACCAGCCAGGTCGTATTCGCCGGGCGGATACATGTCCGGCATCTCCGCGGTTTCGCCGCCGATCAGCGCGCAGCCAGCCAACTCGCAGCCGCGCGCAATGCCGCCGACCACCGCCACCGTGGTGTCGACGTGCAGCTTGCCGGTCGCGAAATAGTCCAGGAAGAACAGGGGCTCGGCGCCTTGCACCAGGACATCGTTGACGCACATGCCGACCAGGTCGATGCCGATGGTGTCGTGACGATTCAGCTGCTGGGCCAGCTTCAACTTGGTGCCGACGCCATCGGTGCCGGACACCAGCACCGGCTCGCGATACTTGCCGGAAAGGTTGAACAGGGCGCCGAAGCCGCCCAGCCCACCCATGACTTCCGGGCGAAACGTCCGTTTGACCAGCGGCTTGATGCGTTCGACAACTTCATTTCCGGCGTCGATGTCGACACCCGCGTCACGGTAGGTCAATGGGGGCGAGGGCATGGTCGCGGCGATTTGATGGGGAAGCCGCCATTCTACCAGCGCCGCCCGGAACCGCCGCGCCGGGTCGAGCCAGCCGGGATGCCAGGCGCAAGGGTTGGACGCACACGCCCCGGTTGCGGCACCATGGGTGCTGCCCTTCGCTGCCAGTGAACCATGCGCCCGATCGTCCGCTTGACTGCCCTTGCCATGCTGATCGCCGCCGGCCCGGGTCTGGCCCAGACCGCCGATCGC
>JBAZBG010000395.1:0-3199 GCA_041671585.1 Arenimonas sp.
ATCGGTGCCAGTGCCCATGGCGATGCCGACATCGGCCGCTGCCAGCGCCGGAGCATCGTTGACCCCGTCGCCTGCCATCGCCACGCGACGGCCCTCGCTCTTCAGGCGCTGCACCAGCGCGACCTTGTCTTTCGGCTGCACTTCACCTTGCACATCATCGATGCCGAGCGTGCGGGCAACGGCCGCCGCTGTGGCTTGCGCGTCGCCAGAAGCCATGACGATATGCAGTCCATCCGCGCGCAATGCGTCCAGGGCTGCCCGCGTCGTGGCCTTGATGGGATCGGCAACCGCCACGGCGCCGGCAATCCGACCGTCGACCGCCAGAAACATCACGCTGGCTCCCTGCTCGCGCAGCGATTCGCTGGCGCCGAGCAGCGCGGACACGTCGGCGCCGACCTCGGCCATGAGCGCCTTGTTGCCGAGCGCCACGGCCTGGCCCTGCAAGCGCCCGCGAACGCCGCGACCGGTCACCGAATCAAACTCGTCAGCGCGCACCAAGGCAATCCGGCGCTGCGCGGCTTCAGCCAGGATGGCTGCGGCGAGGGGATGTTCGCTGCCCTGCTCCAGGCTCGCTGCCAGTTGCAACACTTGTTCGGCGCTGAATCCCGGCGCGGTAATGGCATCGCGAAACACCGGACGGCCTTCGGTAAGCGTGCCGGTCTTGTCGACGATCAGCGTGTCGATCTTGCGCAAATGTTCGATCGCTTCGGCGTCGCGGAACAACACCCCGTTCTGCGCGGCGCGTCCCGTGGCGACCATGATCGACATCGGTGTCGCCAGGCCCAGGGCGCACGGACAGGCGATGATCAGCACCGATACGGCGTTGAGTACCGCGTAAGTCCATGAAGGGTCCGGACCCAGCAAACCCCAGCCGAAGAATGTGAGCACCGCGATGCCCAGTACCGCCAGCACGAACCAGAACGCAACCTTGTCGGCCATGCGCTGCATCGGCGCGCGCGAGCGTTGCGCCTGGGCGACGAGCTGCACGATTTGCGCCAGCACGGTGGCCGAACCAACCTGGTCGGCGCGAATGATCAGGCTGCCCGTACCGTTGATGGTGGCGCCGATGACCTTGGCGGCGGGCGCCTTCTCCACCGGAATCGACTCGCCGGTGAGCATGGACTCGTCGACGCTGGAATGGCCCTCGATAACAGTGCCGTCCACCGGCACTTTCTCGCCCGGACGCACACGCAGCCGATTGCCGACGTGCACCTGTTCCAGCGGCACATCTTCTTCGCTGCCGTCGTCCGTGATGCGGCGCGCTGTTTTCGGCGCCAATCGAAGCAGCGCTTTTATTGCAGCGGAAGTCTTCGACCGCGCCCGCAGCTCCAGCAGTTGGCCAAGCAATGTCAGCGAGACGATGACGGCTGCAGCCTCGAAGTAGACGCCTACCCGTCCATGGTCGCGAAATGATGCGGGAAACAGATCGGGCGCCAGCGTGGCAACCACGCTGTAGCCGTAGGCTGCCGCAACGCCAATCCCGATCAGCGTCCACATGTTGGGACTGCGATTACGGATCGACTGCACGCAACGGACAAAGAACGGCCAGCCTGCCCACAGCACGACCGGTGTTGCGAGGACCAACTCGGTCCAGGTACGCGCTTCAGTCGACAGGAACGCGACGCGATGACCCAGCATCGCCAAGGCGAGTGCGATTACGGTCAGCGGCAGCGTCCACCAGAAACGTTGCGAGAAATCACGCAGCTCGGGGTTGTCTTCATCCTCGAGGCCCGGCATCTCCGGTTCGAGCGCCATGCCGCAGATCGGACAGGCGCCCGGACCCGGCTGCCGGATCTGCGGATGCATCGGGCACGTGTAGATGGTCCCGACGGGAGCTGCGGAAGCCGCGGGAGCCGGCGTGGCGGCGGGCGCCAGATACTTCGCCGGCTCCGCCATGAATTTCTCGCGGCACTTGCCCGAACAGAAGTGGTATGCCCGGCCAGCATGGCTGGCGTGGTGCGGCGTTTTCTGCGGATCCACCTTCATGCCACAGACGGGATCGATGGCGGTTGCCGAATCGTCTGCCGGGTGATGCTGGTCGTGAGTATTCATGGCGTCGACGGCCCTCCAGCCTAATGCTGTGCGAACGCCTCGGTGGTTCCGTCGGTGCGAACGAGTTCGACGGTGTAGGGCTGCTTGCTGCCGTCAGGCATTTCCATGCCTGGCGAACCCGCCGGCATGCCGGGTACGGTCAGGCCTTTGGCATCGGAGTTCTCCGCCAGCAATCGCTTGATGTCTTCCGCCGGCACATGGCCTTCGACGAAATACGGACCGACCTGCGCGGTGTGGCAGGACATCTTGTCTTCCGGCACGCCGAGGCTCTGCTTGATTGGATTCAAGTCGTCGCTATTGCGCACCTCGACCTGGAAGCCGGCGGCACGCATGTGATCGACCCATCCGCCACAGCAGCCGCAGGTCGGACTTTTGTGCACTACCACCAGCGGCAGCGCTTGCGCGTCGACCGGCTGCTCAGCTGCAACTACTGGCGCCTCGCTCGTCGCCGCAGGCTGGCCTGCAACGACCGGGGCCGATGCCTTCTGACTCGTCGAATCTTCACTCCCTGCGTTGGGCGCGCCCGTACATGCCACTGTGCCCGATGTCAGCACCGCTGCAATTGCCATGATCATTCTGGTTTTCATGTCGCCTCCGTTTCAACGCTTGGGTCGCGAGGACCAATGGATGTGGACGATCCGCCATTCGGCGCCGGCCCGCTTGAGCACCATGGTCTCGGTGCTGAGCAAGGTCAGTGGCTTGCCGTCCTTGCTGGCATGCAGTTCGCTCTCGCTACCTACCCAGGCCAGATCGCCATCGACTCGCGTGCGACGCTGAGTCAGTTGACTGTGCGCGCCGTTGAGAAACTGCGCGTCGCTGATCGCATGCATCGCCATGTATTCGTCCCGGCTGCGCTCGGCGCCGCCGCTTTCCAAAATCAATACGTCGGCGTCCAGGAGCGATTGCACGGCCTTGAAATCGGCCTTGGCAAGGGCAATGCCGAACTGTTCCACCACCGCGACGACGGCCTTGGCGTCGGGCGAAAGGTCGGGCTGCGACGCAGGAGCGGTCGACTCGGCTTGACTGGCATGCGCGGCCGCCACCAGCGCGTCCTGCGCTGCGCTTGGAATTGCGCCGCCGACGGCGAAAGCCAGGGCCAGGTAAATAGCAGTGTGCTTCATTCGTAGCTTCTCCGTGGGCTCAATGT
>JBAZBG010000396.1:0-3189 GCA_041671585.1 Arenimonas sp.
TGACCTACACCTGGGGCTGGCGCATCCATCCGCCACGCGTCCAGGTGACGGAGAACGCCAACAAGATGGCTGGAGGAAAGAGCCTGCTGCAGTGGGAGATCGATACCTTCGGCGCCAACCCCCGTGCCAGCGAGGCTGCCAAGCTCGCCGCCATCGGCAAGATTGGCGACCTGGCGCCGGAAAAGCGCATGTGGAATATCCTCCGCCACTGGCGGGACGAGATCGACAACGGCACGTACACGTTTGACCCGGCACAGGTCCAGGTCAAGGCATTGCGCGAAGCCTATCTCGACTTCTCCGATCGCACCCGCCTGCCGCACGGAGTCGCGGCCGATCCGGATGCCGACATCACCCTGTTCTACGTCAACAACACCATCTATGGCAGTCGTGAGGGCCGGAACGGTCGCGGCCAGAGTGGTGAGGGTAGTCAGGCGGGCGCCAACAGCTTCATGGGCGCCATGGCCAATACCTTGACCGACTGGACCAAGCGTCCCTACCAGTACAAGGTGACCCTGCTCAACGGCGATCATTTCCCGCACGGATACGTCAATGTCGATTTCGGTGGCTCGCGCGGCTGGGAGAACCATTTCCAGAACTCGGATCCGACGCAGGCCATCGACCCGCTGACTGGCGAGGCTTACATCCCGTTCGATCGCGGCGGTACCGACGAACACTTGCAGTCCTCACCCCGCCCTGCGGACATGAATGCCAAACCGCAATTCGGCTCCGGTGCGTACTTCACCTTCGGTCGTTTCCATTGGTGGATGAATGCGGGCGGCCCGTTCGGCGCAATCATGGTGCCGCCGGCTGACGGCGTAACCGGAGTGCCCGGTCTGCACAAGGTGGATCTGACGGTTAATTTCGAGCCATCGATGCGGCTTCGCATGTACCAGTTCGATCCGCTGCACCACGACGTGGCGGTATACTCACTGCACTGATTCACTGCTTCGACTCAACAGCCGATGCCCCTCCGGGCATCGGCTTTTTTCGCTGATGGGGACTTCGTTATGCGCACACTCAAGGGCCTGGCATTGCTGGGCGTAGTGGTCCTGGTTGCATACGTGGCCGGCGCGCACGGCAACAGAGGCGTGGCGCCGGGCGAGTCGCCCGCCGCGGAATCCTTGTCGGCCATCGCGCCGGCGGAAGCGGCGCCGCCGCCGCTGATCGAAACGGTACGGTCGGGCTACGTGTGCCCGATGCATTCGCACATCACCTCCCCGCACAAGGGCAAGTGTCCTATTTGCGGCATGGACCTGGTGCCACAGAAGTCTGATGCGGTACCGCCAGCCAGCTCGGCCGGCGCCGAGATCCGTCTCAGCCCGGCAGTTCGAAATACGCTTGGCGTCCGCATCGCGCAGGCAGTGCGAGGCGATATGCATCGCGAGATCGAGACCGTCGGGAAGATCACTCGCGTGGATTCCACGGCGCGCAGCATTCTTGCTTCGCCAATCGCCGGCCGCCTGGAGTTCGTTGCGGAGAAGGCCGAGGGCGATACCGTGGCGCAGGGCGAGTTGCTGTTCTCGGTGTCCTCGGATGAATTGATGGAGCTTGAGCGCGGCTACCAGGCAGCTGAGAAAAGCCGCAAGCCGGATCAGGCTTCGGCGTTGGTCCCGGGCCTGACGGAGAGCGGGCTGAGCGCTGAGCAGATCGCCGAGCTGAAGGCCGGCGCCGCACCGACCATGCCGGCGAATTTCTATGCCCCGCAGGACGGATTCGTGTTCATTCGCCGCGGCGAGGTGGGTGACGAAGTCACTCCAGGTTTCACCGTCTTCAACGTGGGCGGCGACAAGCGCCTGGTGGAAGTCACGGCGGCGCTGTTCGAACAGCAGTGGGGATGGGTACGGGAGGAGCAGGAGGCAGAAATGGTGGTGCGCGGACTGCCCGGCAAAGTGTTCTACGGCAAGGTCGTGCGTGTCGACCCGCCGGTGGGTTTCACGACGCGCTCGCTCGAGGTGCGCATCGAATTTGAAACCGATGACGAGGGGATTTCCCAGAACATATTCGGTCGGGTCACGATCAAGGCGCAGCCGCGCCAGGACATCGTCATGGTTCCGTCCGAGGCGGTGATCCGGACCGAGGCCGGCGACAGAGTCGTGGTCCTGGCAAAAGACGGCGCCTTTCGAACCGTGGCGATCGTGGCGGGAGAAGAGGCGAAGGGAATGACAGAGGTCCTGTCCGGGCTTGCCGGGGGCGAGTCGATCATCGCATCCGGCCAGTTCCTGATTGATTCCGAGAGCGCCCGTCTCGCGGATCTTGCTCGCCTGTCGACCAGTTCGGCTGCCGCCGCCGCTGGCACTCACCAGCACTGACCGTTCGCCACTGGCAGCATCGACGAGAGCTCACGATAGCAATGATTGAAAAACTGATTCGTTGGTCGATCGCCAATCGTCTGCTGGTGCTGCTGGCCGCGGCCATGCTCTCGCTGGGAGGAATCTACGCAGTGCGGGGCCTGCCAGTCGACGCGATCCCCGATCTGACCGACGTGCAAGTGATCATCCGGGTCAGCGTTCCCGGACAGGCACCGCAAGTCATCGAGGACCAGGTCACCTATCCGCTGTCGACCGCGATGCTCGCTGTTCCGGGCGCAATCACCGTCCGCGGGTTTTCTTCCTTTGGCAATTCCTATGTCTATGTGATCTTCGCCGACGGCACGGACATCTATTGGGCGCGTTCCCGGGTGCTCGAATATCTCAACGAGGTTTCCGGGCAATTACCGGAAGGCGCCGTGCCGACGCTGGGACCCGATGCCACCGCGCTCGGCTGGGTTTACCAGTACGCGCTGGTGGATCGCACCGGCAGGCACGACATCGCCGAGCTTCGTTCGTTGCAGGATTGGCTGTTCAAGTTCGAATTGAAGTCGGTTCCCGGCGTCGCCGAAGTGGCAAGCGTTGGCGGAATGGTCAAACAATTCCAGGTAGTGCTCGACCCCAATCGCCTGCGCGGGTACTCCGTGCCGCTGGATCGAGTGACGCGCGCGATCAAAGAGTCCAATCGCGAGTCCGGAGGCTCGGTGCTGGAACTCGCCGAGGCCGAGTACATGGTCCGGTTCCGGGGTTATCTGCAGCGGGTCGAAGATATTCGCCTGATCAGCGTGCCTACGCGCGAGAGGCAGGTCGAGCTTTCGTCGGTCCCCCTTGCCGATCTCGCACGCGAAATCCGCCTGGGCCCGGCCCAACGTCGGGCCGTTTC
>JBAZBG010000397.1:0-3176 GCA_041671585.1 Arenimonas sp.
GCGCCACTCTCTTCGATCGCCTCGCGATCGTAAACGGCGACGGGCGCCTGCGTGACCTTGTCGGTCTGCTTGATGTGCGAGCCGGTGACGCGAACGGTTTCCAGGGTCTTGCTGGCCGGGGGCGGCGTGGTCGTGTCCTGCGCCTGGACCGCGACGGGCAGCATCGCCAGCATCAGGGTGCTTCGAATCGCAAGGCTGATGCGGGTGTGTCGGACTGTCATTCTTTTCTCCTTATTGGACGTCGCGGGCATCCCTAAGCAGCCCGCCGAACGTCGTTTGTAAAGAAAACGTAAAAGGAAAGCAAGCTCCCAAGAAACGGGGTCCGGGGCCTGCCTGGCGCCCGGTTCATGCGAAACTCTGGCCTTCGCCTGTGCCAGTGGAGATTCGGTCATGAGTCGCACCCCTATCCAGTTGCTTTGCGCCTGCGTGCTCGCCGGCGCGGTCGTGACCTCGCCTGGCGCCCAGACGACCACCGCGACTACGACAGATTCGCCCGACCAGCCCACGTTGCACGCCGTCGCCGACGCGGTCAGCACCGAGCAACTGCAGGCCACCATCACCCGCCTGGTCGGCTTCGGCACGCGGCATTCGCTGTCGGACACCAAATCGAAAACGCGCGGCATTGGCGCGGCGCGACGCTGGGCCAAATCGCGGTTCGAAGCCATCGCCAAGGATTGCGATAACTGCCTGCAGGTAGCGACGCCGTCGCAGGTATTCACGGGCAAACGCATTCCCACGCCGACGGAGATCATGGATATCGTCGCGATCCAGCGTGGGACCAGCGACCCGCAGCGCGTGGTGCTGATCACCGGACACCTGGATTCGCGGGTGACTGACGCGATGGATTTCACCAGCGATGCGCCCGGCGCCAACGATGACGCCTCCGGCGTGGCGGCGGTAATCGAGGCCGCGCGGGTGCTGTCGAAGCATCGCTTCCCGGCAACCATCGTCTACGGCGTGCTGTCCGGCGAAGAGCAGGGCCTGTACGGCGGCAAGGTGCTCGCCGAATACGCGCGCGAGCAGGGCTGGCAGGTGGAAGCCGATCTCAACAACGACATCGTCGGCAACACGCACGGCGACGACGGCGTGGTCCACAACACCACGGTCCGCGTATTTTCCGAAGGCACCAAGGCCGTTGAAACCACCGAGCAGGCGGACCGTCGGCGCTACAACGGCGGCGAAGTCGATTCGCCATCGCGCAACATCGCGCGCTACATGGTGCCGTTGGCCGAGCGCTACCTGAAGAACCTGCAGGTGCGCATGGTCTATCGTACCGATCGTTTCGGCCGCGGCGGCGACCAGGTGGAATTCCTCAAGGCCGGTTACCCGGCGGTGCGCGTGACCGAGGCGCGCGAGAACTACACGCGCCAGCACCAGGACCTGCGCGTGGAAAATGGGATTCGCTATGGCGACCGTATCGACGGCGTGGACTTCGACTATCTGGCGCAGGTGACGCGGCTCAACGTGGTCACGCTGGCGGCGCTGGCCAGCGCGCCGATGCCGCCCTCCGGCGTCACCATCGATGGCGCCGTGTCTTCCGATACCACGGTCAAGTGGAACGCCGCGCCGGGAGCAACCGGGTATCGCGTCCAGTGGCGCGACACCATCGCGCCGCAGTGGCAGCACAGCGTGCTGGTGCCCGGCAATGCGAACACGCAGACGGTATTGAAGAACGTGGTGATCGACGACTGGTTCTTCGGTGTCTCCTCGATCTCGGCCGACGGTTTCGAATCGCCGGTGGTGTTCCCGGGCGATGCCGGATCCTTTGTTTCGGGTAGCGCGCCGAGTTTCGACCCGAAGCGTTTGTCGACCATCACCCGCGAGTTGTCGTCTGATGAATTCGAAGGCCGTGGCCCGTCCACACCGGGCGAAACCAAAACGGTGGCTTATGTGATTGCGCAGATGCAGGCTGCGGGCCTGCAGCCGGGCGGCGACCTCAAGGACGGCAAGCGTGGCTGGACCCAGGCGGTGCCGCTGTTGCGCGCCCAGATCACCGGGCCGATCGCGTTGAGCCTGACGATGGAAGGCAAGACCCAGCCCTTGACCCAGGGGCAGGAAATTGCCGTGCGTGCGCCGCTGGATGGTTCGCGTGCGGTCGCCATCGTCGATGCGCCGCTGGTGTTCGTCGGCTACGGCACCAAGGCGCCGGAGCGCAACTGGGACGATTTCAAGGGCGTCGACTTGCGCGGAAAGATCGCGGTCGCGCTCATCAACGACCCCGATTTCGAAACCGGCAGCGGCGATTTTGGCGGCAAGGCCATGACTTACTACGGCCGCTGGACCTACAAGTTTGAGGAGGCCGCGCGGCAGGGCGCGATCGGTCTGCTGATCGTGCACGAAACGGCGCCCGCGTCCTACGGCTGGCCGACGGTGAAGAATTCCAACACCAACACGATGTTCGACATCGTCCGCGACAAGCCCGCCCTGGTGCATTCGTCGATGGAAGGCTGGATCCAGCGCGATTTGGCCGTGGATTTGTTCAAGCGCGCGGGATTGGATTTCGAGGCGCTCAAGCTCCAGGCGCAGACGCGCGCGTTCAAGCCGGTGCAACTCGGCAGCGCCCGCCTGTCGGCGGCGTACGCGGTCGATTCCGGCGTGATCACTTCCAGCAATATCGCCGGCCGCATTGAAGGCAGCACGCGTGCGAACGAACACGTGGTGTACAGCGCGCACTGGGACCACCTGGGCGTGGGCGAACCCGATGCGCAAGGCGATCGAATCTACAACGGCGCCGTCGACAACGCGACCGGCATCGCGGCATTGATCGAGATGGGCCGCGCCTTTGCGCAACAGCCGCGCCCGCAGCGTTCGCTGTTGTTCCTGGCGGTGACCGCCGAGGAAAAAGGCTTGCTGGGTTCCGAGTATTACGCCGCGAATCCGCTGTATCCGCTGGCAACGACCGTCGGCGTCATCAACATGGACGCACTCGATCCGCAGGGCCCCGCGCGCAATTTCACGATCTCCGGCAGCGCCAAGCTCGAACTGCTCGATGAGTTGATCGCCACCGGCAAGGGCATGGGCCTGGTCTATTCCCCCGACCCGACGCCGGAGGCCGGCTACTTCTTCCGTTCCGACCATTTCCCGCTGGCCAAGCGCGGCGTGCCGGCGATCTCGTTCGGTTCCGGCGAGGACTTGCTGGAAGGCGGCGTGGAAGCCGGCAAGGCGCTCGAGCGGGA
>JBAZBG010000398.1:0-3163 GCA_041671585.1 Arenimonas sp.
CTCGATGCGCCGCGGCACCTGTCGCAGCATGTCGGCGGTTTCGTCATTTCCGAACAACCGTTGCACCACCTGGTGCCGGTGGAAAATGCGGCGATGCCCGAGCGCACCATCATCCAGTGGGACAAGGACGACCTGGAGACGCTCGGCCTGCTCAAGGTCGATTGCCTGGCGCTGGGCATGCTGACCTGCGTGAGCAAGTGCCTGGAACTGCTGCGCCGCCACCGCGGCCGCGAGCTCACGCCGGCGACCATTCCGGCCGACGATGCGCCGACCTACGCGATGATCCAGCGCGCCGACACCATCGGCGTGTTCCAGATCGAATCGCGCGCGCAGATGTCGATGTTGCCGCGCATGAAGCCAGCCAATTATTACGACCTGGTGATCGAAGTCGCGCTGGTCCGGCCGGGTCCGATCCAGGGCAAGATGGTGCATCCGTTCCTGCGCCGGCGGCAGAACCTGGAGCCGGTCGTCTATCCGTCGGAAGCGCTAAAAGCAGTGTTCGAACGCACGCTCGGCGTGCCGCTGTTCCAGGAACAGGTGATGCAGATGGCGATCGTCGCGGCGGGCTTCACGCCCGGCGAGGCGGACCAGTTGCGCCGTTCGATGGCCGCCTGGAAACGCCGCGGCGGGCTGGAATATTTTCGCGAGCGGGTGCTCGGCGGCATGGCCGAGCGTGGCTATACCAGCGCATTCGCCGAACAGGTATTCGAACAGATCAAGGGTTTCGGCAGCTACGGTTTTCCGGAATCGCATGCGGCGAGTTTTGCGCTGATCACCTATGTCAGCTGCTGGCTGAAATGCCATGAGCCGGCGGCCTTCACCTGCGCCTTGCTCAACTCGCAGCCGCTCGGTTTCTATTCGCCGAACCAACTGGTGCAGGATGCGCGCCGGCACCGGATTGAAGTGCGGCCCGTGGACGTGCGCTACAGCGACTGGGATTGCGCATTGGAAGCATCAGGCAACGCTGCGGCGAGCACTGCGTCCGTGCCGGCGCTTGCCGGCACGCCCCAGCCTGCCGTGCGGCTCGGGCTGCGCCAGGTCAGCGGTTTTCGCGAGGATGTCGCGCTGCGCATTGCCAGCGCGCGCAGCCAGCACGCCTTTGTCGACATCGAGGATCTGTGCGTCCGCGCCAGTCTCGATGACCGCCATCAGACCTTGCTCGCGGATGCCGGTGCGCTGAAGGGCCTGGCCGGCCATCGCCACCGTGCGCGCTGGGCGATCCAGGGCGTGGAGAAACAATTGCCGCTGTTCGGCCACATCGCGGTACGCGACGACCCGGTTTCGCTACCGGTGCCCAGCGTCGGCGACGACATGCTGGCCGATTACGCCAGCATCGGTCTCACCCTGGGCCGGCATCCGCTGTCCTTGCTGCGCAAGCAACTCAGCGCGCAACACTGCCGGCGCTCGCGCGAGTTGTTGCCGCTGGCGCATGGCACGCCGGTGCGCATGGCCGGCCTGGTGACGCTGCGGCAACGGCCGGAAACCGCGAGCGGCGCCACCTTCGTCACCCTGGAAGACGAGGACGGCATGGTCAACGTCGTGGTCTGGCGCGATGTCGGCGAGCGCCAGCGCCGGGTATTGCTCGAATCGCGCCTGCTGGTGGTGGAAGGCCGGCTGGAATCGGCCGACGGCGTTCAGCATCTGATCGCCGCCCGGCTACAGGACCTCAGCCCCCTGCTCGGTTCCCTGGCCGCGCATTCCCGGGATTTTCGCTGAATCCCGGCGACTCACAGCCGCATTCCCGGTTCTTTCGCCAAGTCCCCGCGGCTCATATCGCTGAACAAAGCCCGCGCCGGCCTCCCATGACCTTCGTCACTATGCCCAATGCCGCTTGTTTCGAACCCGTGCGACCCCATTAAATAGGTTCCGATGGGCAACATCCTCCGACCACTGTTATGGGGACTCGCCGTCATGCTCGCCTGCATGACGGATGCGCAGGCGCGCGTGGTCTATCGCTGCGTGCAGGGCGGCACGGTCAGCCTGGCCTCGGCGCCGGAACCCGGCTCCCGCTGCAAGGCGCAGACCGTCGACGACAACGCGGCGAAGCTGCCCAATCTGTGGGGCATCAATGGCACCCGGACTGGCGTCTTGTACGAACGCCTGCAGGACGGCAAGACCGTCTACAGCACCCGCAACCTGCCGGGTTCGACCCCGGTATTGGCATTCACCGTGACCCCACCGCCCGGCGCGCCGGCGCACGCCGGCCTGGGCAACATCGGCAAGCCACGCACGGCTGAGCATTCGGAGATTTTTTCGGCGGCGGCGCGAGCCAACAAGATCGACGATGCCTGGTTGCGCGCGATCGCCCACGCCGAAAGCGGTTTCCAGGCCAATGCGATTTCGCCGAAGGGTGCGCAGGGCATCATGCAGCTGCTGCCGGCGACGGCCGTGGAATACCAGGTCAAGGACCCCTTCTCGCCGGCGCAATCGATCCAGGGCGGCGCGCGAGTCCTGGGCGCGCTGTTGCGCCGCTACAAGGGCGATCGCCGTCTCGCGGCGGCGGCCTACAACGCGGGCATCGGCGCGGTGGCCCGATACAAGGGCGTTCCTCCGTATGCGGAAACACAGGCCTACGTCGCCAAGGTGGATGCCTTGTTCGCGTTGTACGCCGCGGCACTGCCGCGTTCTGCGAACGTGCGCACGGATCGCACGCGATAGGGCAATCCGCACGCAATAGGCTAATCCGCACCCGGCGGACAATTCACTGACGGCCTCGCTGCAAACTTAATCGCGCGCTTCGACAAACTCGCTCGTTCACCTGAGGTGCACCGTGCATTTCCATATAGTGCACGCGTTCAAGCACTGAGCCGGCCGTTTGATCCAGTGTCGACTGGTGCGGTCCATCACTCGCGGTTTGCGCGAAGTCACTCCAACGACGGGACCTATTTCATGCATCGGGACACCTTCCCGCGGCGGATCGGTCGTGCTCGCCAGAAAAAACATGCAACAAAAGGAATCGCACGCATGAAATGCCAACTAGTTCTGTCCACCTCGTTGCTCGGAATTGCCGCACTGCTCGGATCCAGCACGTCGGCCTTCGCCGCCAGCGCGCTACGGCTGGGCAGTGCCGACGGCGCGCCATCGCTGGGCACCGCCGCCAGGTTCGCGGTCCTGAGCGCTGCCACCGGCGGCAATGGCGCCGTGACCTGCACCGATGCCTCGC
>JBAZBG010000399.1:0-3160 GCA_041671585.1 Arenimonas sp.
TGCGAGCGGGAATTATTCAGGTGATGGACGATGATCAAGACGTTGTCACTCCTTGCGACAGCAGTTCGTCCTTGTCGGACCAGATGGCATTGATCCAGCGCTGGAAGCGCACCCGCGACGCCGCATCTTTTTCGTAATCGCTCTGCAGCAGCACTTCCGGAATCTCCCGCTGGCGCACGTGGAAGCGCACCTCGGGAATGCGACCGGCGATGAGGTCCATCAGCGTCGGCGTGCCGCCAGAGTAAGCGATGGTGACATCGAGCACCGAATGCAGGGCGCTGCCCATGGCGTCGAGCACGAAGGCCACGCCGCCGGCCTTCGGCCGCAGCAGGCGCACGTATGGCGAGCCCTGCCGCGCATGCTTCTCGGCCGTGAAGCGCGTGCCTTCGACGAAATTCATGATCGACACCGGGATGCCCTTGAACTTCTCGCAGGCGCGACGCGTCGCGATGATGTCCTTGGCGGCCAGGTCCGGACGCCTGGCCAGCTGCTTCCGGGAGGCCCGCCTCATGAAGGGAAAATCCAGCGCCCACCAGGCCAGGCCAAGCAGTGGCACCCAGATCAACTGGCTCTTGAGGAAGAAACGCAGAAACGGAATCCGGCGATTCAACACCTTCTGCATCACCAGGATGTCGACCCAGCTCTGGTGATTGGACAAGACCAGGTAATGGCCGTCGGCGAGCAGGCCGTCGAGACCCTCGACACGGAAACGGGTGCGGGTGAACCAGTCCATCAAGTGGCTGTTGAAGCCGATCCAACTTTCGGCAATGCGCACGAGCACCCGTGCGCAGGCGGCCTGGAAGCGGGGAATCGGCAGCAGCCACTTGAGCAGCGCGATGGCGAACAAGGGCATCGTGTGCGCGATGGTGCTCAGGACGATCAGCAGGACGACAAGTGGAACGCGGAGAAAGGCTGGAATCGAGGCAAACATATTATTGGTTGGTTTCCCGGGAAAAAATTTACTTACGAGCCGGTCCCCGTCATGATCGCCTTTTTCCAGCGAAAGCGCCTCCATGACCCGACTATCCAGCTTGGCCCTCGCACTGACCCTGGGCCTGTGCGCCGCCCCTTCCCTCGCCGCCGGCGATGCCCTGACCACCGTGGCCGAACGGTCCGGGTTCCAGAAGACCGGCAGGTTCGACGAAGTCATTACGCTGTGCGCTGACTTTGCCCAGGCCTACCCGAAGGCGGTCCGGTGCGTCGAGTTCGGCCGCACACCCGAGGGCAGGCCGATGCTGGTCCTGGTCGTTTCGCGCAGTGGCGCGCTGAGTGCGGAGGCGGCGCGTGAGCGCGGCCTGCCGGTGCTGCTCGTGCAGGGCGGTATCCATGCCGGCGAGATCGACGGCAAGGATGCCGGCTTCCTGGCCTTGCGCGAGGCCCTGGACGGCAAGGCGGCGAAGGGCGCGCTCGACAAGCAAGTGCTGCTGTTCGTGCCGGTCTTCAACATCGACGGCCACGAGCGCTTCGCTCGCTGGAACCGGCCGAACCAGCGCGGCCCGGAAGAAATGGGCTGGCGCACCACGGCCCAGAACTTCAACCTCAACCGCGACTATGTGAAGGCCGATGCGCCGGAAATGCAGGCGATGTTGCGGCTGGTCAACGAGTGGGATCCAATCGCCACCGTCGACCTGCACGTCACCGATGGCGCGAAGTTCGAACACGATGTCGCCATCCAGGTCGAGCCCGTGCACGCGGGCGACGCGGAGCTGCGCAAAGCGGGCGTTGCCCTGCGTGACTCGGTCATGGCTGACCTGGCCAGGCAGGGCGCCTTGCCGTTGCCCTACTATCCCTCGTTCGTCGTCTACGACGATCCGAGCTCAGGCTTTGCCGATGGCGTGGCGCCGCCGCGGTTTTCGACGGGTTACTTCCAGCTGCGCAATCGCTTCGCCATGCTGGTCGAAACGCACTCATGGAAGGATTACCCGACGCGGGTCCGGCTGACCCGCAACACGGTGATAGCCGTGCTCGCGCAAACGGCCGCAAGTGGCGCCGACTGGTTACGCCTTGCGCGCGCCGCCGACGGCCGCGCCGCCGCGCTCGGCGGCCAGTCGGTCGCGGTGGAATATGCACCCACCGACAAGATTCGCACGGTGGATTTCCGCGGCTACCGGTACACACGCACGCCGTCAGACGTCTCCGGCGCGCTGATGACCCACTACGACGAAGGCAAGCCGCAGATCTGGAAGATTCCGCTGCGCTACGACGTGCAGCCCAGCGTCAGCGTCGTGGCCCCGACGGGCGGTTATCTGGTGCCCGCGGCCCATGCCGCCTGGGTGGCGGAAAAACTCAAGCAGCACGGGGTGACGTATCAGGTGCTGGCAACGGCGCTGCGGCAGGCGAAGGTCGAAGTGTTCCGTGCCGGCAAGACCAGCTTCGGCCCGCAATCGGTCGAAGGGCATCAACGCCTGACCGCGGAAGGCGACTGGAAGGCAGAAACCTGGGAGCTCGGCGCGGGCGCCCTGTTCGTGCCGATTGCGCAGGCCAAAGCGCGCTTGGCCATGGCCTTGCTGGAACCGAAAGCGCCGGATTCGCTGCTCGCCTGGGGCGAATTCAACAACGCCTTCGAGCAGAAGGAATACATGGAGGATTACGTGGCCGAGGAAGTTGCCCGCGAGCAACTGGCCGCGGACCCTGCCCTGGCGGCCGAGTTCGCCAAAAAGATCCAGGACGACGAAGCCTTTGCCAAGAATCCGCAGGCTCGCCTGCAATTCTTCGCCCGACGGCATTCTTCCTGGGACGACCGCTTCAATCTGTACCCGGTCATGCGTACCGCGACTGTGCCCTGACTGAACTAGTCGGCTACCTCGAACAACAAGCTGCAGCAAGTCACCGCGCCTTCGGCCTTCTGCAACTCCGATACGTCGACGGTGCTCACTTCAATGCCGGCGTTTTCCAGGCGCGCGAGCGTGTGCGGGAAGCAGGATGGGTAGACCAGGCCGCTACCTGCGCGCACGGCGTTGGCCGCGTGCGGCTCGCGCGGATCGACCTCGATGATGCGAAAGCCGGGAAACGCGCCGGGATCGATCCAGAGCGGCTGCACCAGCAAGGTGTTGTCGGCCACCAGGGTGACTGCCGATTTGAGGTGCAGACAACCGGAAATCGGCACGGCCTGAACGGTGTAACCGTACCCTTCCACCAGGCCAGCAAGTTGCCTGATGCC
>JBAZBG010000400.1:0-3157 GCA_041671585.1 Arenimonas sp.
CCGGTCAGGTCATCCACTGAATGCTATCGCTGCAACCGTTGCCCGCCTTCACCGATAACTACATCTGGACCCTGTCGGACGCCGACGGCAGGGCCGTATTGGTGGATCCGGGAGAAGCCGGTCCGGTCTTGCGCGCGGCGGCGAACGGCATGACTCCGGTGGCGATACTGCTTACCCATCACCATCCCGATCATGTTGGCGGCGTGGCCGAACTGCGCCAGCGTTACGACATTCCCTGCTACGCCCCCGTTGATGAGCGCATCGTGGACGCGACGCACCGGGTCGGCGACGGCGATCGGGTCCGGATCGAGGCGCTGGACCTGGACCTGGACGTGATCGCCGTGCCGGGGCACACGCTGACCCATGTGGCGTTCCATGGCGGCGGCATCCTGTTCTGCGGCGACACCCTGTTTAGTCTTGGCTGCGGCCGCCTATTCGAAGGCACACCGGAGCAGATGCTCCGCTCCCTGGACCGGCTGGCCGCGTTGCCGGGGGACACGCTGGTTTGCTGCGGCCACGAATATACCCAGAGCAACGGTCGTTTCGCCGTGGTTGCCGAGCCGGAAAATTCGACTCGCGATGCCCGCCTCGCCGAAGTTGCCGAGCTGCGCCTGCGCGGATTGCCCAGCGTGCCGAGCAGCCTGTCGAGCGAGCGCTCCTGCAATCCGTTCCTGCGTGTCGACCAGCCAGCGATCCGGCAGGTACTGAGCGCAAAAGGGCTGGCCGACGGCGATCGCGTCCAGGCTTTCGCCGCCTTGCGCGCCTGGAAAGACGGATTCGTCGCGTGAGCGCGTTCCTGCGCACCGTCGTGCCGCTGGTTGCGCTGCTGACCCTGAGCGCATGTCAGCAGGCTGTCCGGCCCAATTTCGACGACGGCTCCGAAGCATCTACCGCATTTCCGCTGCCGGAAGAGACAACCGAGATCTCGCCGCTGGAAGCGAGCCCTCCGACCGGACTGGCCGGAACCGCCGGCCTGAGCAGCGGTCAGGAAGTGTTTGCCCGAATCAATCGGAGCCTGAGCCCGAAGTCGTGCGCCGCAGGCAGCAACAGCGAGCGCTGGCGCAAGCGCTACGCCGGCAACCCGGCCGCCTTCGCCAGTCACATCGAAAACATCCTGCCGTTGCTGGATTTCGTGAGCGTGGAAGTCGAGCGTTCCGGCCTGCCGGGCGAATTCGTATTCATTCCCTTGGTTGAAAGCTGGTATCGGCCCGAGGTCGTCGGCCCGGGCGGCCCGGCCGGCATGTGGCAGATGATTTCCAGCACCGCGCGCAATCACGGCATCCACATCCAGTCCGGTTACGACGGACGGCTGTCGCCAGTGGAATCGACCCGCGCCGCGCTTTCCTATCTGAAAACCCTGCAAGACATGTTCCATGACTGGCAGGCCACGGTCATGGCCTACAACGCCGGCGAAGGTCGCCTGATGCGCGCTTTCCGGAAGTCGCCCGATCGCACGGCCTCGGCGGCGCAACGCAAGCCGCACGGCTTGTCCAACATCACCTACGACTATGTCGCCAAGCTGCAGGCGCTCGCCTGCCTGGTTTCGGAGCCGGACAAGCACGGCCTGCGCTTGCCCTTGTCCACGCCGTTCGCGCCGCTCTCGCCCGTGCTCATGGAGGCCAGGGTCAGGACACTGGAACAGTTCGCCGCCGACCACGGCAAGAATCCCGAGCATGTGCGCCGGCTCAACCCCGCTTTCAGGGGCGGCCGCATTGTCGCCGGCGTCCCGCGCCTGGTCCTGACCACGCCCGGCGGCCAGCCGTCGCGCCTCGACGTGTCGACCGTGACCATGGGCGCCGCGCCTGAGGTGGCCACGGCCCCCAAGGTGCTTGCTGATGAAGCCGACTCACGAAGCCCGGCCATTGCCGCCAGCATCCCGGGCAACGAACGCGCATCCACGCACACAGTCCGTGCGGGGGAATCGCTGTGGTCCATTGCCCAGCGTTACAGCCTGTCCGTCGACCAGCTTCGACGCGCCAATGGAATCGACCCGACCTCGACGGTGCGGCCCGGGCAGACACTGCAGCTGGTGCCCTGACCCATCGCGCGTCCGCGCTTGGCGGATGGCCTGCCGGAGGTCAAACTAGCGCCCTGCGAAAATCCGCATGAGAGGAGAAGCACGATGGGATTCCTGACCGGCAAGCGCGCGTTGATCGTGGGCATTGCCAGCCAACGCTCCATTGCCACCGGTATTGCCGAGGCGATGAGCCGTGAAGGCGCTGAGCTCGCCTTCACGTACCAGAACGAAAAACTGAAATCCCGCGTCGAAGACGCCGCCGCGGAATACGGCGCAAAGATCGTGCTGCCCTGCGATGTCGCCGAGGATGCGCAGATCGATGCCGTTTTCAGCGAGCTGGGCAAACACTGGGACGGCTTCGACATCCTCGTGCACTCGGTGGGGTTTGCCCCGCGTGAAGCACTGGATGGCGAATTCCTGGAAGGCCTGACCCGCGAGAATTTCCGCATCGCCCATGACATTTCCAGCTACAGCCTTGCGGCCCTGGCCAAGGCGGCGCGCCCGATGATGAAGGGCCGCAATGGCAGCATCCTGACCCTGAGCTACCTGGGCGCCGAACGCGCGCTGGCCAACTACAACGTCATGGGTCTGGCCAAAGCCAGCCTGGAAGCGAACGTGCGCTACCTGGCGCTGAACCTGGGCCCGGAAGGCACCCGCGTCAACGCCATCTCCGCCGGCCCGATCAAGACGCTCGCGGCCGCAGGCATCGCCAATTTCCGCAAGATGCTCACGCACGTCGAACAATACGCGCCGCTCCGCCGCAGCGTGACGATCGAGGACGTCGGCAATGTCGCGGCGTTCCTGTGTTCGAACCTGGCGGCTGGGGTGACTGGTGAAATCACCTACGTCGACGCGGGCTACAACGTGCTGGGCATGACTGGTATCGAAGGCGTCTAAACTCCCGATCGCCAGACGAAAAAAAGCCCGGATTGCTCCGGGCTTTTTCTTTGATGGGAGCGTAGGTTTGGCGCAGCTTACAAACGATCTTCCGCAATCTTGACCGTGTACTGCTTGCGCAATTGATCGACGAATGCGCGGCCGTCAACCGCGCCACGTGCCTGCGCGAGCTCGGCCTTCAGGCGCGTACGCGTGTCGGCATCGAGCTGGCTCAGATCGCCATCGTGCACGGCAGACACCGAA
>JBAZBG010000401.1:0-3153 GCA_041671585.1 Arenimonas sp.
TCGTGCTGCTTGAGGTAGGCGGAGATATCGATCGGGCCAGTCATCAGAAATAACCTTCCTGCTTCTTCTTTTCCATCGACGCCGACGGATCGTTGTCGATCAGGCGACCCTGCCGCTCCGACGTCCGCGCGATCAGCATCTCGCCGATGATCTTCTCCAGGGTGTCGGCTTCCGATTCGAAACCGCCGGTCAGCGGGTAACAGCCGAGCGTACGGAAGCGCACTTTCTTCATCATCGGCGCTTCGCCTGCCAGCAAGGGGTAGCGTTCGTCGTCGACCAGGATCAGGCCGCCATCGCGCTCGACCACCGGGCGCTCCTTGGCGAAGTACAGCGGCACCACGTCAATGCTTTCGCGGAAGATGTACAGCCAGACATCCAGTTCGGTCCAGTTCGACAGCGGGAACACACGCACGCTTTCGCCGGCATGGATGCGCGTGTTGTACAGGCTCCACAACTCCGGCCGCTGGTTCTTCGGGTCCCAGCGATGCTGGGCGTTGCGGAAGGAAAACACGCGCTCCTTGGCGCGCGATTTTTCCTCGTCGCGGCGCGCGCCGCCGATGGCGGCGTCGTACTTGCCGGCATCCAGCGCCTGTTTCAAGCCCTGCGTCTTCATCACGTCGGTATGTACCGTCGCGCCGTGGGTAATCGGTCCGATGCCCTGGCGCAGTCCGTCCGGATTGATGTGCACGCGCAATTCGACGTTCTGCTGGCGCACCACTTCGTCGCGGAACGCGATCATCTCGCGGAATTTCCACGTGGTGTCGACGTGCAGCAAGGGAATCGGCGGACGCGCCGGATGAAACGCTTTCTTCAGCAAGTGCAGCAACACCGTGCTGTCCTTGCCGATCGAATAGAGCATCACCGGGTTGCGAAACTCCGCGGCGACCTCGCGCAGGATGTGCAGGCTCTCGGCTTCGAGGCGATCGAGATGGGACAGCTGGTCAGCTGGCAGCATGGACAGGGGGAGTTCGCGGAGTGGTTCAGCGCGCATTCTAGCGGTTCGCGTAAGGGAGGTACCATTCGACGAAGCGCTTGACGCCCTCTTCGACAGAGACCGTCGGCCGGTAGCCGACGGCGCCAATCAACTCGGAAACATCCGCCTCGGTATCCGGGACGTCGCCCGCCTGCAAGGGCAGCAGCTCCATCCGGGCCTTGCGTCCCAGGCACTGTTCGAGCACCTCGATGTAGCGCAGGAGCTCGACGGGTTGTTCGTTGCCGATATTGTACAGGCGGTAGGGCGCGTTGCTGCTGGCCGGATCCGGGGCCGCGCCGCTCCAGGCCGGGTTGGCTGCTGGCGCCTGATCGAGCGTGCGGATCACGCCTTCGACGATATCGTCGATGTAGGTGAAGCTGCGCTTGTGCCGGCCGTGGTTGAAGACCTTGATCGGCTCGCCGGCGAGGATCGCCTTGGTGAACAGGAACAGCGCCATGTCCGGACGGCCCCAGGGGCCATAGACGGTGAAAAAGCGCAGACCGGTGCTCGGGATACCGTACAGATGGGCATAACTATGCGCCATCATTTCATTTGCTTTTTTGGTCGCGGCATACACCGTCAGCGGATGCTCGGTCGGCTGGTGTTCGGAGAACGGCATCCGCGTGTTGGCGCCGTACACCGAGCTGGTCGAGGCGAACACCAGGTGTTCGACGCCGTGATAGCGGCAGCCTTCCAGGATGTGCAGGAAGCCGGTGACGTTGCTGCTGACGTAGACATGCGGATTCTCCGCGGCATAGCGCACGCCCGCCTGCGCGGCGAGATTGATCACCCGCTGCGGCTTGTGCGTGGCGAACGCCGCTTCGACCGCGGCGCGGTCGGCAAGGTCCGCGGTGATATGGGTGTAATTGGGATGGCCGACGATGCGCGCCAAGCGCGCCTGCTTCAACGTCACGTCGTAGTAGTCGCTGAGGTTGTCGAATCCAATCACTTCATCGCCGCGCTCGAGCAGGCGCAGGGCGACGTGGGAACCGATGAAGCCGGCGGTGCCGGTGACCAGGATGCGCATCACAACCTCCCGTCGACGTCGGCGAGCGGCAACACGTACTTCACGTCATACAGCACCGCGCCGGGTTTGCCGAGGCTACGCAGGCCGGCGCTGCCCATCGCGGTGAACTGCCGGTGGCCGACAGCGACGATGACCGCGTCGTAACTGCCCGCTTCCAGCGTTTCGATCGGATCGATGCCGTATTCGTGCTTCGCCTCGCCTGCGTCCACCCACGGATCGTGCACGTCGACCGTGGCATGGTATTGCCGCAGCTCGGCCACGATGTCGACCACGCGGGTGTTGCGCAGGTCCGGGCAGTTTTCCTTGAACGCCAGGCCCAGCACCAGGATGCGCGAGCCGACGACGTTGATTCGCCGTTGCGCCATCAGGCGCAGCACCTGCGCGGCGACAAAACTGCCCATGCCGTCGTTTATGCGCCGGCCGGCCAGGATGACTTCCGGGTGATAGCCCAGCTCCTGCGCCTTGTGCGTGAGGTAATACGGATCCACGCCGATGCAATGGCCGCCGACCAGGCCCGGGCGAAACGGCAGGAAGTTCCATTTGGTGCCAGCCGCCTGCAACACTTCCAGCGTGTCGATGCCCATCTTGTTGAAGATCAGCGCCAGCTCGTTGACCAAGGCGATGTTGACGTCGCGCTGGGTATTTTCGATGACCTTGGCCGCTTCGGCGACCTTGATCGAGCTGGCCTGGTGCGTGCCGGCAGCGATGATCGACGCGTACAGCTGGTCGACATATTGCGCCACCTGCGGCGTCGAGCCGGAAGTGACTTTCAGGATATTGGTGAGGCGATGTTCCTTGTCGCCCGGATTGATCCGCTCCGGACTGTAGCCGGCGAAGAAATCGACGTTGTATTCCAGCCCGGACGCACGCGCCAGGATCGGCACGCAGACTTCCTCGGTGCAACCGGGATAGACAGTGGATTCGAAGACCACGACATCGCCACGCTTGAGCACGCGACCGATGGTCTCGCTGGCGGCTATCAACGGCCGCAAGTCGGGCCGCTTGGCCGCGTCGATCGGCGTCGGTACGGTGACGATGAAGAAATTGCAGCTACGCAGCGCTTCCGGGTCCGTGCTCAACCGCAAGCGGGTGCTGGCGGCCAGCTCTTCCGGGCTCACTTCGCAGGTCGAATCGCTGCCTGAGCGCAGCGCAG
>JBAZBG010000402.1:0-3134 GCA_041671585.1 Arenimonas sp.
GAGTCGCCGCGCTCTACCATTTCATGCATCTCACCGTCCTGGCCCGGCGCGCCATCGGCAGCCTCCGCGACCGCGGCCCGGCATCGACATTTCGAATCATCGCCAAGCGCCTGTTCCCGGTGAAGCGCCAACCCTACACGTTGTCGTTGTACAAGGACATCGGCGAACCAGGGAAAGTTCGCTTCCCGAACGTCGACCCGCGAGCCAGCATCGTGATTCCCGTTCACAATCAGCTGGACTACAGTTTGCGCTGCCTGGCCTCCCTGGCCGGGAGCAATGACAGCACGGCATTCGAAGTCATCCTGGTCGATGATGCCTCCGGCGATGCCAGCGCGCAGGTCCTCCCCGCCATCCACGGACTGCGCTACCTGCGCAACGCCGACAACCTGGGTTTTATTGGCTCCTGTAACGCCGGCGCAACTTTGGCGCGCGGCGAATTCCTGGTCTTCCTCAACAACGACACGGTCGTGCAGCCCGGTTGGCTGGATGCGCTGTTGCTGACCTTTGCCACGCACACCGACACCGGCCTTGCCGGCAGCAAGCTGGTGTACCCCGACGGCCGTCTGCAGGAAGCCGGCGGCATCGTGTTCTCCGACGGCAGCGCCGCCAATTACGGCCGCAATGGCGACCCGGCCGACCCGCGCTACAACTTCGTGCGCGAAGCCGACTATTGTTCCGGCGCGGCGATCGCGATCCGACGCAGCGTGTTTGCCGAGCTCGGCGGTTTCGATGCGCACTATCGGCCCGCGTACTACGAAGACACCGACCTGGCGATGCGCGTACGCCGGCGCGGACTCAAGGTGCGCTACCAACCGGCGTCGGTGGTCGTGCATTTCGAGGGCGTGAGTTCGGGTACCGACCTGCGCAGCGGCGTCAAGGCCTACCAAACGAAAAACCAGCAGAAGTTTGCCGCTCGCTGGCGCGACGTGCTGGCGACTGCGCACCCGGCGCCTGTCGCGGCCGGAGCATCGGACGCCGCACTCGATCGCGCCGCGACCCATCGCACCTCTCGGCAGATACTGATCGTCGATTCCTACACGCCCACGCCCGATCGCGACTCGGGTTCGGTGCGCATGGTCGAGCTGATGTCGCTGCTGGCAGAGGAAGATTGCGCCGTCGTGTTCTTCAACCAACAGCGTTGCCACGATGGCCGCTACACCGAAACGCTGCAACAGCTCGGCGTGGAGGCCTGGTGGCGACCCTGGATCGACAGCCTGCCGGCGTGGCTGCAACGGCACGGCAAGCGCTTCGACGCGATCATCGTCTCCCGGCATTACATCCTCTCGCCCTTGCTGCCGCTGTTGCGCAATTTCGCTCCGCGGGCCCGAATCGTTTTCGACACTGTCGACCTGCATTTTCTTCGTGAACAGCGCGAAGCCGACCAATCCGGCGATCCGGCTGCCGCGCAGGCGGCGATGCGCACCCGCAGTGCGGAATTGACCCTGGTGCGCGAATCGCATGCCACCTGGGTAGTCAGCGAAGTCGAACGCGACCTGCTAATTCAGTTACAGCCGTCGGCACGCGTCGAGGTCATTTCCAATATCCACCGGATCAGCGAAGACACGCCGGATTTTTTCGGGCGCGAAGACATCGTCTTCGTCGGCAGTTACCGACACCCACCCAACGTTGACGCCGCCTGCTGGCTGGTGGAGGAAATATTTCCGCTGGTCAGGCGCGCACTGCCGACGGTCCGCTTGCACCTGATCGGCGCCGATGCGCCGGACCGCGTGCTTACCTTGCAGCAGCAACCCGGCGTGTTGTTCCACGGCCATGTTGCCGATCTCGACCAGTTGCTGGACCGGACGAGAATCAGCGTGGCGCCCTTGCGTTACGGCGCCGGCATCAAGGGCAAGATCAACCAGAGCCTGTCCCGGGGATTGCCGGTCGTGGCGACGCCCTGCGCGGTCGAGGGCATGCATCTGGCCGATGGCGAAGCAGCCTTGCTGGCCGACACCGCCGAGCAGTTCGCCGAAGCGATCATTCGACTGTATGGCGACCAGCCGCTGTGGCAACGATTGCGGGCGGCCGGCATCGAAAATACCCGTCGCCATTTCTCGCGCGATTCAGCGCGCCGGGTCCTCCTTCCCTGGCTTGCAAACCTGTCCTCAGGGTGATGCGCCACGCGCGCGCTTCAGGCGCGCCCGCGTGGCCTGCAACTTGGGATGCGCCGGTTGCCAGTGCCGGGTGAAGGCCAGCGCCTTTTCGGCCTCGACAAAATCGTTCGCGGCGATGCGTTCTTCGGCATAGGCGATCCAGCGGTCGGCCAGGCGCCGACGCGCGTCGCCGGCGGTGGCCGCGGCGGGCTCCTGCGCCAGGTTGGCTTCCAGGCAGGACTGCGCGCGGTGCAGGTGGCCGGCGGTCATGGCCTGCTCGAAACAATGACGACTGCGCTGCGCGAAATCCCGTTGCAGCGCGCGCACGCGCGGCGAATCCGGGGCGAGGGCGCTGGCGACGCGCAACTTGTCCCAGGCGCTGGTTCCGGGCGGCGTGATGAAGTCGCCGCGCGCCATGGCCTCGTCGGCCTCGGCGATCAACGCAGGCAAGCGCGATGCATCCTTGCTTTCCGGCGACCGGAGCAAGCGCTTGCGCGTCACCCGCGACTGAGTCAGCCGCTGCTCCGCAATGGCGATTTCAGGCGCCAATGGGCTCCAGCGGCGGGCTTTCGCCAACGACGCTTCGGCACGGCGAAACTGGAAATCGGCCGCCTGCCGCTCCGCCCGGCGCGCGGTGCGCGCGGCGAGGCGGCGCAAGCCTTCGTGCACCGCGGCAGACTCGTCGCCGGTAGCGGCCATCCGCAGGTATCTGTTCGCGGCACGATCGATTCGGCCGGCGCGTTCATCGGCAAGCGCCAGCCTGAGTTCACTGGCCTGCGCGCGCTGCATTCGAGCCAGCGCTTCGCCGAGCTTCGCCCTGACTGGTGGCAGGTCCAGATGCGCCGGGTCCTTGGCAATCACTTGTTCCACCAATTCTTGCGCGGCAGCAACCTGATTTTCCTGCAGCAGACGTTCGGCCTGGATCAGCCAGCCCGCCAACAACTCGCGACGCCCTTCGAGCGCCACTGCGTTTTCCGCGTCCAGCCGCAACACCCGGTCGAGCAGAGCCAACGCGGCAGCATCACTGACGCCGGGCGCCGC
>JBAZBG010000403.1:0-3132 GCA_041671585.1 Arenimonas sp.
TGCGCCAGGGTGTCGATCAAGGCCTGTTCGATCCGGCAGACGAATTCGCGCACGCCGATGTTGAGCCGGCGCAGGTCGACCAGGGGATAGGCGACCAGCTGGCCGGGGCCGTGATAGGTCACCTGCCCGCCCCGATTCGTGCGCAGCACCGGGATGTCACCGGCCGCCAGCACATGCTCGGGCTTGCCGGCCTGGCCCAGGGTGAATACCGGGTCGTGTTCGACCAGCCACAGCTCGTCGTTGGCATCGTCGCCGCGCTGCTCCGTATAGCGCTCCATGGCCGGCCAGACGGTCATGAAGGGCTGCCGCCCGAGCTCGCGGACGATCAGGGGACGCTGCGGGCCTACAGCGTCCACTTCACTTCCGGGTGGGCGCGCAAGGCGATGTGCGCGGCATCGTAGTCGCTGCGCGAATTGGCCCGGAAACTGATCGACACCGAGACGAAACGGCCGGCGCTTGAAGCCCGGGAGCGGACGGTTTCATGGAGCACGGTCAGGCCGGCGGCGACCAGCTCCCGCGGAATCACGTGCTCCAGCCCGGCGGCGGCCGGGCCCATGGCGGTTATTTCGAACACTCCGGGGAACTGGAATCCCTTTTTTTCCTGCGCGTCGCTCATTCGCCTATTATCGGTGCTCGCCCAGGCTTTCCCAAGTCACCCCGGGCTTTCGGCACATGCCCGGGGGACCGAGGCCCGGATAGCATCCGCGGGCGCGTTGCCAACCCACCTTTCCCGATCCTGAACGGACTCCCCATGTCGACCAAACCGCTTGCCCTGCTGATCGCCGCCAGCTTTTCGTTCGCGGCATGCGCCGCGACGCCTGAATCCCCCGCCGCCGCCGAGCCGGCGGCCTCCGCCACGCCGGCCGCCAAGCCCAAGGCCGACGCCGTCGTCGCCAATCCTTTCTACGCGCCCAGCTCGCTCTATCTGCATGCGCCGGCCTTCGACCAGATCAAGGACGCCCATTACCTGCCCGCCTTCGAGGAAGGCATGCGCCAGCAACTGGCGGAAGTCGACGTCATCGCCGGCAACAAGCAAGCGCCCAGTTTCGACAACACCATCGTCGAGATGGAGCGCAGCGGCCAGTTGCTCGGCCGGGTCGCGGCCGTATTCTTCAACCTGACCGGCGCCAATACCAACGAAACGATGGAGGGCATCCAGCGCGAACTGTCGCCGCGCCTGGCTGCGCACAACGACGCCATCGTGCTCAACGGCAAGCTCTACGCGCGCGTGAAGTCGCTCTACGACCAGCGCGAAACCCTCGGTCTGGACGCCGAATCCAAGCGCCTGCTCGAGCGTTATCACACCGACTTCGTGCGCGCCGGCGCGCAGTTGTCCGACGCCGACAAGGTCAAGCTCAAGGCGATGAACGCCGAGCTGGCCACGCTGTCGACCACGTTCAGCCAGAACCTGCTGAAGGAAACCAATGCCTCCGCGGTTCTCGTCGACAAACGCGAAGAGCTGGCCGGTTTGTCCGAAGCGGCCATCACCGGCGCTGCCGAAGCGGCCAAGCGCGCGGCCGAGGAAGCCACCAAGGCCGGCGATGCCGCCAAGGCGAAGTCGCTGGAGGGCAAGTACCTGATCGCCCTGATGAACACCACCGGCCAGCCGCCGCTGGCCTCGCTGCAGAATCGCGACCTGCGTCGCCGGATCTATGAAGCCTCGATCGCGCGCAGCAGCCATGGCGGCGACTTCGACAACCGCGACGTCATCATCAAGCTGGCCAAGCTGCGCGCCGATCGCGCCAAGCTGCTCGGCTACCCGAACCACGCCACCTACGTGCTGGAAGACGAAACCGCGCTCACCACGACGGCCGTCAACAAACTGCTTTCCGACCTCGCTCCGGCGGCCGTGGCCAACGCCCGCGCCGAAGCGGCCGACATGCAGGCCATCATCGATGGCGAAAAAGGCGGCTTCCAGCTGGCCGCTTACGACTGGGCTTACTACGCGGAGAAAGTGCGCGCGGCGCGTTACAACTTCGACGAGTCGCAGCTCAAGCCGTACCTGGAAATGGACAACGTGCTGCAGAACGGCGTGTTCTACGCCGCCAACCAGCTGTATGGCCTGAGCTTCAAGGAGCGCAAGGACCTGCCGGTGTATGACCCGGACGTGCGCGTGTTCGAAGTGTTCGACAAGGATGGCAAGACGCTGGCCCTGTTCTATGCGGACTACTACGCGCGCAGCAACAAACGCGGCGGCGCCTGGATGAACGAGTACGTCGGTCAGTCCGGACTGATGGGCCTGCAACCGGTGGTCGCCAATCACTTGAACGTGCCCAAGCCTTCGGCCGGCCAGCCGACGCTGCTGACCTGGGATGAAGTCACCACCATGTTCCATGAGTTCGGCCACGCACTGCACGGCATGTTCTCGAACGTGAAGTACCCGCGTTTCGCCGGCACCAACGTGCCGCGCGACTTCGTCGAGTATCCCTCGCAAGTCAACGAGATGTGGGCCGACTGGCCGTCGATCCTGGGCAACTACGCCAAGCACTACCAGACCGGCGCGCCGATGCCGAAGGAATTGCTGGACAAAGTGTTGGCAACTTCCAAGTTCAACCAGGGTTTCGCCACGACTGAGTACCTGGCTGCGGCCCTGCTCGATCAGCGTTGGCACCAGTTGGCGCCGAACGAGATCCCGACCGATGCGCTGGCCTTTGAAGCCGCCGCGCTGAAATCCGAAGGCGTGGATTACCTGCCGGTGCCGCCGCGCTACCGCAGCACCTATTTCTCGCATGTCTGGGGCGGCGGTTATTCGGCCGGTTACTACGCCTACCTGTGGAGTGAAGTGCTCGATGCCGGCAGCGTGGAATGGTTCAAGAACAACGGCGGCCTGACCCGCAAGAACGGCGACCACTTCCGCGACACGCTGCTCTCGCGCGGCGGCAGCAAGGACGCCATCGGCCTGTACCGCACCTTCAGCGGAGGCGAGCCGGACGTCGGTCCGCTGCTCAAGCGCCGCGGCCTGGACAAGGGTGTGAAGCCGTAAGCAGACATGCCGCGATGCAACGACGAAGCCGCCGCAAGGCGGCTTTGTTTTTGGCCGGAGTACGCGCAATCTAGGAAACCATGACGCCCTTGCATGCCGTCGGTTTGTTCATGCTCTGCTGGCTGATGCCTGGCCCGCGCGGCGCGCTG
>JBAZBG010000404.1:0-3114 GCA_041671585.1 Arenimonas sp.
GTGCCCTTGCCGAATTGCTTGTCGATCTGGGCCAGTGCGGCGGTCAGGGCGCGTTTCTTGTTCTCGTCCATGGGGGTTCCTTAAGTGGGCGGGTGATCAGATGAAAGAAAGGTAGGGCTGGGCCGTCGCAGAAGCTGAGATGGCGACGCCGGAATTGAAAATTAGCAGGGAGCGATTCAGCGCGGGCAGCGGGCAATGGCTGGCAGTCGTGTAGGAAAAGATCGCAATACGGTTCGGAAATTTCACGGTGCTCATCGGCTCGGCCGCACCAGGCCGCAGTACAGGCCTTCGATCGCGAAATCCTGGTCGGCCCGGACTTCAATCGGTTGGTAGTCGGGGTTGCGCGGCAGCAGGCGGATGCAGTCCTTGCCGATCTTCAGCAGCTTGACGGTGATCTCGTCGTCGATTCGCGCGACCACGATCTGGCCAGAGCTGGCGACGCTGGTGCGATGAACGCCGATCAGGTCGCCATCGAGGATGCCGTCGTCGCGCATCGAATCGCCCTTGACCTTCAACAGGTAATCCGGGGTCGGGAAAAAGAAACTGCGATCGAGCAGCACCACGTCGTCGGACCCGATGTCCGCACCGATCGGCGCGCCGGCGGCTACGCGGCCGAGCACCGGCAGGCGCAGGACATCGTCGTTGACCGCTGCCCTGCGAAGTGCCGCCGGCGCGCTGACGTCGACGTCGAGGTCGTCGCCGTCAGCCGCCGCCGGCAGGCATAGGCGGATGCCACGAGCCTGGCCCGGAATGCGTTTGATCGCTCCGGCCTGTTCGAGGATTTCCAGGTGGTACTGCGCGGCCCGTACGCCCTTGAAGCCCAGGGCCGACGCGATCTCCGCCTGCGAGGGCGGCACGCCGTCGAACTCGACGCGCTCGGTGATGAGCGCGAGGATGGCCTGCTGGGTTTCGGATAATTGCATGCCGTTAGTAATACTACTAACGAATTGCAGACGCAAGTGGGGCCCGGAAATTGCCCTGCCCCAGGCGGCCTAATCGCAGATCGCGAGCAACCCGCTCAAGGCCGCCGCCACTGTCTGCCGCCGGATCGCCTCGCGGTCGCCTTCGAAATGAAAGACTTCCGCCACCGGATACCGACCGCGCCGCTTCCAGCCCACCCAGACCGTGCCCACAGGCTTTTCCGGCGTGCCGCCAGTGGGCCCGGCGATCCCGGTCACGGCCACGGCCAGGCTGGCGCCGGAGGTGATCAGGGCGCCGGAAACCATTTCCAGCACCGTCTCGCGGCTGACCGCGCCATGCTGCGTCAGGGTTTCCTGGCGCACGCCGAGCAGCGCCTGCTTGGCTTCATAGCTGTAGGCGGCCAGGCCGCATTCGAACCAGTCCGAGCAACCGGGAATGTCGGTGATCATCTTGGAGATCCAACCGCCCGTGCAGCTTTCGGCGGTGCACATCGTGAGCCGGTTTACCCGCAGCCGGTCGCCGACTTGCTCAGCCAGCTTGTGCAACGCGACATCGTCGAATTGGCTCAGGGAGGCGGTCAATAGTTCGTTCATGCCGGTTAGACTAAGCGAGGGGAGAGCAGGATCGCACAAAGACTTTCGCGGCGAGCCGGAACCGGCGGTTTCCTTGTACGGCGCCTGTCGGGCGTCGGCCCGTGAGCTTGCCAGCGCCCGCCTACTCGTGCTACTCCGGCAAATGTGATTTAGGCTTTGATAACCACGTGTCACGCCGCCATAGGGAAGGGGAACGCCATGACCGCATTCGAACGATATTCCAAAGCCAGCCTTGGCCTGCTGCTGCTCAGCGCGCTGCTGGCCGGCTGCGCCTACACCAACGACCGGCGCGAGCGGGTACCTGAAGTGATCCCGGCCCAGGTCTGCGGCGGCGACGCCGACAGCGACGGTGATGGCGTTACCGACTGCTTTGACCATTGCCCGGGCACGCTGCGCGGCGAGGCGGTCGACCCGGATGGTTGCCCGCTGCCGGTCCTTGAGCCGAAGCCTTTCCGCGGCTGATCGCTCACCATCGACCTGCGCGGCGTCAACTTCAGCTTCGACAAACACCGAGTTGAACGTGCAGGACTGACGGTACGTTGGTTCCGCTATGGTGAAGAGCCCGGCTTAGTGCCGGGCTCTTTTATTGGCGCGCGGGTAAACTAGCCGGCCACATCCTGCAGCGCCCCGATGACCGCGACCCCGACCGCCCCGCATACGCCGTTCATGCGCCAGTTCTTCGCGGCCAAGGCGGAGCACCCGGACATCCTGCTGTTCTTCCGGATGGGCGATTTCTACGAGCTGTTCTACGACGATGCGCGCAAGGCCGCGCGCCTGCTCGACATCACGCTGACCCAGCGCGGTGCGTCAGGAGGCCAACCGATCCCGATGGCGGGCGTGCCCGTGCATGCCGTGGAAGGCTACCTGGCGCGGCTGGTGGCGCTTGGCGAATCGGTGGCGATCTGCGAACAGATCGGCGACCCGGCGCTGTCCAAGGGCCTGGTCGAGCGCAAGGTGGTGCGTATCGTCACGCCGGGCACGGTCACTGACGAGGCGCTGCTGGAAGAACGCCGCGACACCTTGTTGCTGGCGATCGCCCGCGGCAAACGCAGCGACACTCGCCAGCCGTTCGGACTGGCCTGGGCCGATCTTGCCGGCGGCCGGTTCCTGGTAACGGAAGTGGCGAACGAGGACCTGCTCAACGCCGAACTGGCGCGCCTGTCGCCCGCGGAAGTGTTGATTGCCGATGAGGATGGCTGGTCGTCGACCGTGCTTGCCCTCAGCGGCCTGCGCCGGCGCGCGCCCTGGTACTTCGATGGCGACACCTGCCGGCGCCAACTGCTGAAGTTTTTCGACCTGCACGACCTGAGCTCGTTCGGCCTCGAGGAATTTCCCTTGGCCGTCGCCGCGGCAGGCGCCCTGCTCGGCTACGTCGAGGAAACCCAGAAGCAACGCTTGCCGCACCTGACGGCGATCGCGATCGAGTCGGCCGATGAAGCGATTGCGATGAATGCGGTCACCCGCCGCCACCTGGAACTCGACGTGCGGCCCGACGGACGCCTGCAGCACACACTGCTCGGCGTGCTCGACGCGACTGTCAGTCCCATGGGCGGTCGCTTGCTGCGCCGCTGGCTGCACCGGCCGCTGCGCGACCAGCGCA
>JBAZBG010000405.1:0-3113 GCA_041671585.1 Arenimonas sp.
TTCGCCGCCAGCGCGCTACGGCTGGGCAGTGCCGACGGCGCGCCATCGCTGGGCACCGCCGCCAGGTTCGCGGTCCTGAGCGCTGCCACCGGCGGCAATGGCGCCGTGACCTGCACCGATGCCTCGCTCAAGGGCAGCATCGGGTCCTCCGGCGCCCGCCCGGCCGTCGTATTGACCCGCTGCGCGCTCCGAGGAATGGTCACCGCGCCGGTTACCCCCCGCGTCCTTGCCGACTTCAACAACGCCTACCAGGCGCTCGAAGCCAATGCCTGTGACCAGATCCTCACCGGAACGCTGGCTGGCATCAGCCTGGCTCCCGGCGTGTACTGCTTCGATGACGCCGCCTCCCTCACGGGTACGTTGACGCTCAACGGACCGTCGTCGGGGATCTGGATTTTCCTGGTCAACGGCGATCTCACGGGCAACAGCTTCAACACGGTGATGGCCGGCAGCGCGCGGCCGTGCAACGTGTATTGGTCGCCGAGCGGCGCCGCGACGATGACGACCTCCAACCTCAAGGGCAACGTGCTCGCGGGCCAGGCGGTGACGATCACCGGCGGCAGCTTCATCGGACGCGCGTTCGCCACCAAAGCCGTGACGCTGACCACGGTAGCGGCCCAGGGTTGCGGCTTATTCGACTAGGTTGAAATCAGGAAGCGCGGAAAAGGGGCCCAATTGGGCCCTTTTTCTTTTGGCTGACGCAACAAACCATGAACTCCCGACAACGGGAGGCCCACAGTCCCATTGTCATGGGGCACACTAAGTAGCCTGCTCGCAACGCCGAGCGCAACATGGACGTGCCCCGGGGCCCCGCAGCAGGTCTATGAAATCCACGCAGACCCTCCAAGCCACAGCGCCCGTCACCTCGATACGGATCGAATGGGTGGACCGATTGGCCGACGCGGAAACCCCGCGCGAGGTGGCGGAGGTTATCGTCGAAATGGCCCAGGCCGAGCCGGGCTGCAAGTCGGCGGACGTGTTCTGGGACCTAAGTGTTGGTGGCCAATCCCAGCGCGAACCGGCGACGCGGCCGGAGGACGGGGCGCTGGAGCTGGCTCACTCCGCCGCGGCCAGTGGCGTGCGCGCCAGCACGCCGGACGGCTGCCACACGGCCATCCCCTTGTTCGAAACCGTTCTGTTCCAGGCCAATCCGGCCATCATGGTCATCGCCATGGACTCGCCGTCGAGCATCCAGGCCTTCCTCGATTCAACGACGCCACTGTTGCAGCTGGCCGGCCGGCACCTGCATCGGGCGTTGGAAGCTGCCCAGCTCAAGGCTTCACTGGTCGGCCTGGAGCGCTCCGAACTCCTGCAGCGCTCCCTGTTCGCCATTTCCGATCTCGCCGGTTCCGATTGCGACATGCCCGAGTTGCTCAAGGGTATCCACGCCATCGTCGACTCGCTGATGTATGCCAAGAACTGCTTCATCGTTCGGCTCGATGCCGAGCGCGACCTGATCCGCTTTCTCTACTTCGTCGATACCGTGGATCCGCATCACCTGGGTGAGTTCCGCCTCAGCGACCGCAAGGGCACCCTGACCTGGTACGTGCTGCATTACGGCAAGGCTTTGCGTGGCGACAACGACGAACTGCGTGCGCAGATCTCGGGACCGCTGAATTTCGTCGGCAGCGACAGCTACGTCTGGATGGGCGTGCCGATGGTGCGCAACGGCGTGGTGGAAGGCGCCATCGTCGTGCAGAGCTACGAACCCGGCATCGTCTACAGTGCCGACGACCAGGCCCTGCTCGAGTTCGTCGGCAGCCACATCCTGACCGCGCTGGAACGCAAGAACCGCCATGAGGACCTGGAGCGCAGCGTGCAGCAGCGCACGCTGGAGCTGGCCGACGCCAACAAGGTGCTGCAACTGGAAATCGTCGAACGGCAGCGCGCCGAGCGCTTGCAGGCTGCGCTCTTTCACATCGCGCAGCTGGCCACCGCCGAGATCAGCGAAACCGAGTTCTACCCACGCGTGCATGCCGAGGTCGGGAAACTGATCAACGCGAGAAATTTCTTCATTGCCTTGTTGTCCGAGGACGGCCAGTCCCTGGCCTATCCCTACGCGGTCGACGAAACCGGCGAGACCTACGAGGCGCGACCGATCGGACGGGGCCTGAGCGAATACGTGCTCGGCCACGGCCAGGCCATTTTCCGAACCCAGGACATGTTCCAGCTCGCCGAGCGCGGCGAGATCGACCTCGACACCGTCGGCGCGCTGGCCCAGTGGTGGCTTGGCGTGCCCCTGCTGGTCGGCGACGAGGTCATCGGCCTGATCGCCGTGCAAACCTATGACGCCGATATCAGCTACGGGCCTGCCGACCAGAGCCTGCTTGGCTTCGCGGCGTCGCAGATCGCCAACACCCTGCATCGCCGCCGCGCCGCGGAATCCCTGAGACAAGCCTACGCCCAGCTTGAGCAGCGGGTGCTGGAACGGACCCAGGAATTGCGCGAAGAGATCGCCGAACGGCAACGCATCCAGGAACAGCTCAAGCACCAGGTCATGCACGATGCGCTGACCGGGTTGCCCAATCGCGGCTACCTGCTCGACCGGTTGACGCGGGTGCTTAGCCGGCTCAAGCGCGAGCCGGACCGGCGTTGCGCGCTGCTGTACCTGGATATCGACCGTTTCAAGATCATCAACGACAGCCTTGGCCACCTGGCCGGCGATGAAGTGCTCAAGGAGGTTTCGCGCCGCCTGCTTACTTGCGTGCGCGAGCCCGATGTCGTGTCCCGGTTGTCCGGCGACGAGTTCGCCATCCTGCTTGAAGATGTGGAAATCCCCTCCACTGCGGTGAAGGTCGCGCAACGAATCATTGCCGCGCTCGGCGCGCCCCTGCATGTCGTCGGCAAGGAACTGCAACCCTCGGCAAGCATCGGCATCGCCATCGGCGACCGGCGTTACAGCCAGGCCGACGAGGTGCTCAAGGACGCCGACACCGCCCTTTATCGCGCGAAAGAGCTGGGCCGCAACCGGTTCGAGCTGTTCGACGAAAGCCTGCAAAAGAATGCCGTGAACGTATTGACCATGGAGGGCGAGTTGCGGTTGGCCTTGCAGCACGATCAATTCGAACCGCATTTCCAGCCGATCGTTCGCCTGGATACCCGCGAAACCGTCG
>JBAZBG010000406.1:0-3113 GCA_041671585.1 Arenimonas sp.
GGGCACGCAAGCTGATCTCGCGCGATTACCAGCACGAACGCAACCAGCAAGTGGTGATGCTGCTCGACACCGGTCGCCGCCTGCTGGCCAAGGACGATGCGCTGTCGCATTTCGACCACGTGCTCAACGCCGCCCTGGTTGTTTCCTACCTCGCACTGCGCCAGGGCGATGCCGTCGGCCTGCTGGCCACCGGCGGCGCCTCGCGCTGGCTGGCGCCGCAGCGCGGCCTGGCCGCCGTCGACACGCTGCTCAACACCGTCTACGACCTGGAAGCGCAGCCGGTGGCCACCGACTATCTGGAGGCCGCCACGCAACTGAGCCTGCGCCAGCGTCGCCGCGCGTTGGTGATGCTGGTGACCAATGTGCGCGATGAAGACATCGAGGATCTGCTGTCCGCGGTGCGGCTGATGCAGCGCAAGCACCTGGTCTGCGTCGCCAGCCTGCGCGAACAGGCGCTCGACCAGACTCTGGAACGGCCGGTGGAAACGCTGGAGCAGGCGATCGGCGCCGCAGCGCTGGCGCGTTATCTGGAAGACCGTAGCCGCGCCCACCAGGCCTTGCGCAGCCAGGGCGTGATGGTGCTCGATGTCACCTGCGCGCAGTTGCCGGCCGCATTGGTCGAACGCTATCTGGCCGTAAAGCGCGAAGGCCTGCTGTAAGCCCCTGTGTGGGAGCGGCTTCAGCCGCGATCTCGTACAAGCAATCGCGGCTGAAGCCGCTCCTACACAAGCAATCGCGGCTGAAGCCGCTCCTACACAAGCAATCGCGGCTGAAGCCGCTCCTACACAAGCAATCGCGGCTGAAGCCGCTCCTACACGGGTGTCGTGAGTTCAGTCGCCCGTGCTCAGGGCCACCGAACGCGATTGCAGTTCGGCGAACACCGCATCGGTCTGCGGTCGCACGCCATGCCAAAGCAAAAAACTTTCCGCCGCCTGTTCGACCAGCATGCCGAGCCCGTCGACGGCCTGCGCACAATGCGCGCCGCGCGCCCAGGCCAGGAACGCAATCGCCGCTTCGCCGTAGCTCAAGTCCACCGCCAGCGTGCGCGGCGTGGCGATGCCGAAAGGCAAGGACATCGAGGCGACTTCACGTCCCGCCGACGTGGCGTTGATGATGAAATCGAAGGCGCCCAGCGTGGCCAGGTCCTTCCAGTAGCGCGAATGCACGCGACCGGGTTGGCCGAGACTGTCGACCATGGCATCGGCGCGTTCCGGCGTGCGGTTGACGATGTATAGATCGCCGATGCCGGCATCGAGCAGGGCCGGCGCCACGCCATGGGCGGCGCCGCCGGCGCCGAGCATCAAAGTCCGGCGGCCGCGCAAGTCGAGCGCATTGCGTTCGGTCAGGTCGCGCACCAGTCCGGCGCCATCGGTGTTGTCGCCACGCCAGCCGGCGCCGTCCCAGATCAGCGTGTTCACCGCCCCGGCGCTGCGTGCCCGCGCGCTCAACTGGTCGCATAGCGCCAGCGCCGCCTGCTTGTGCGGCAAGGTGACGTTGGCGCCCTGGCCGCCGGCCGCGGCGAAAGCGGCGAGCGCCACCGGGAATTCTTCCGGGGTCGCATCGATGGCCTGGTAGTCGATCGCCTTGCCGGTTTGTCGCGCAAAAAATGCCTGGATGCGCGGCGACAGCGAATGGGCGACGGGGTGGCCGAAGACGGCATAACGGGCGGGGACGTTGGTCATCTTGCTTCCTTCAAGAAGTGGTGGCGGCTCACGCGGATTCGTTCAGCCAGGCGGCGGCATCGAGTGCGAAGTAGGTCAGGATGCCGTCGGCTCCGGCGCGCTTGATCGAGGTCAGCGCCTCCAGCGCGCAGGCGCGTTCGTCGAGCCAGCCGTTTTGCGCCGCCGCCTTGAGCATCGCGTATTCGCCGCTGACCTGATAGACGAAGGTCGGCGCGCCGAAGTGGTCCTTCACGCGGCGCACGATATCCAGGTACGGCAGGCCGGGCTTGATCATGATCATGTCGGCGCCTTCGTCAAGGTCCAGCGACACTTCGCGCAACGCTTCATCGGAATTGGCCGGGTCCATCTGGTAGGTGTACTTGTTGCCCTTGCCCAGGTTACCCGCCGAGCCGACCGCATCGCGGAACGGTCCGTAGAAATTCGACGCGTACTTGGCCGAGTACGCCAGGATGCGCGTGTTGACGTGGCCTTCGTCTTCCAGTGCGTCGCGGATCGCGCCGATACGGCCGTCCATCATGTCGCTCGGCGCCACCACGTCGGCGCCGGCTTCGGCATGCGACAGCGCCTGCAGTACCAGCGCAGCATTGGTTTCGTCGTTGACCACATAGCCATGGCCGTCGATCAGTCCGTCCTGGCCGTGCGTGGTGTACGGATCCAGGGCCACGTCGGTGATCACGCCCAATTCCGGAAACCGTTGCTTGAGTGCGCGGATCGCGCGCTGGGCCAGGCCGTCCGGATCCCAGGCCGCGGCGCCGTCGAGCGACTTGGCTTCCGGTGCGGTGACTGGAAACAGGACCAGCGCCGGGATGCGCAGGGTCAATGCGCGTTCAGCCACGCGCAGCAGTTCGTCGATCGACAAGCGCTCCACGCCCGGCATCGAGGCGATCGGCGCGCGGCCGTTCAGTTCGTGGATGAACACCGGCAGGATCAGATCGTCGCTGCTGAGCCGGGTCTCGCGCATCAGGCGACGGGAGAAGTCGTCATGGCGCATGCGTCGCGGTCGGGTATACGGAAAGGCCATTGCTGAACTCCAAACAGGCAAGCCATGATAACGCCGCCACCGCGTTACGATGACGGCATGATCCACTCGCGTCCCTTGCCACGCACCGTGAAGGCTTGCCTGCTGTTGCTCGGCGCGCTCGCGCTCATGTGCCTGCTGGGGCCCTGGCTGATGTCCTTCGACCCGCACCGGCCGGACTGGGATTGGCTATCGAGCGCGCCGTCGCTGGCGTCCGGGCACTGGTTCGGCACCGATGCCATCGGCCGCGATGTGCTCGCCCGCACCCTGGCCGGCGGTCGACTGTCGCTGGGCATCGGCGTGATGGCCAGCATCATCGCGCTGGTGCTGGGACTGGCCTACGGCGCGACCGCGGGCCTGGCCGGCGGCGGCATCGAGCGCGCCATGTTGCGCGTGCTGGATGTGCTTTCGGC
>JBAZBG010000407.1:0-3097 GCA_041671585.1 Arenimonas sp.
TGGCGCAGCTAGAGCGCGGGCTTCAGCAGTTGCTGGGCGCTGGCGACGGAATCCTCGGCGATGCCGTGGTGGTGTACATGCAACTCGCGTTGCGGCAGGGGAATCCGTGCGCCGCGCCGGGAAAAATCGGCCAGCACTGCTTCGAGTAATTCCGCCTGGACGGAAGTGTGGTCTTTCGCAGCCACCCACAAACGCAGTTGCACCGACACGGTACTTTCCCCCAGCGCGGTGACCAGTACTTCGGCGGCGGGCGAGGCTTTCACTTTTGGATGTCGTGCCACGACCGCGAGCAAGTTCTCGCGCAGGGCCTTCAAATCGTCACCGAAAGCCATCGCCAACGGGATGTCGACGCGGCGCTCGCCACGCCCGGTGTAGTTGATGATCGGCGAGGCCGTGATCTGGCTGTTCGGCAGGATGATCTCGCGGTTGTCGCTGGTCACCATCGTCGTCTGGAAGATGCGCACGCTCTCGACCACGCCCTCCAGGCCGGCAATTTGTACGCTGTCGCCGGTATGGAACGGGCGTAGCACGATCAGCATCACGCCCGAGGCGATGTTCGACAACGAGTCCTTGAGCGCCAGGCCGATGCCCAGGCCGGCTGCACCAACCACCGCCAGCAACGAGGTCGTGGGCACGCCGGCGAAATCGAGCGCGGCGATGAAGACGATCACCATCGCGATCGCGTAAGCCACGTTGCGCAGGAAATTGCGCAGGATGTCTTCGACCGAGAAGCGGCGCATCAGGCGATCGAGAATGCGCGACAACCATCCGGCCAACCAGGTGCCGACCACCGCCAGGCCCAGGCCGACCAGGATGCGCCAGGCCCATTCGTGCGTCAGCGCAGCGGTGAACCAATGCTCGATGAACTGCACGAAGGCCTGCATTATCGGTCAGCCCGCCTTGATGCTGGCCAGTCGCAGCCAGGTGTCGACCACGGTGTCAGGATTCAGCGACACCGACTCGATGCCCTGCGCCATCAGCCAGTCGGCGAGGTCCGGATGATCGGACGGGCCCTGGCCGCAGATGCCGATGTATTTGCCCTTGGCCCGGGCCGCGGAAATCGCCATCGACAGCAGCTTCTTCACCGCCGTGTTGCGCTCGTCGAACAGGTGGGCAACGATCGCCGAGTCGCGATCCAGGCCGAGCGTGAGCTGGGTCAGGTCGTTGGAGCCGATCGAGAAGCCATCGAACAAATCCAGGAACTCGTCGGCGAGCAGGGCGTTCGACGGCACTTCGCACATCATGATGACCTTCAGGCCGTTCTCGCCGCTCTTGAGCCCGTTGCGCTCCAGCGTCTCGATGACCTTGCGGCCTTCGTCGAGCGTGCGCACGAACGGGATCATGATCCAGCAGTTGGTCAGACCCATTTCGTCGCGGACTTTCTTCACCGCCTGGCATTCGAGCGCGAAGCAATCCGAGAAGCTCGGATCCACGTAGCGCGAGGCGCCGCGGAAACCGATCATCGGGTTTTCTTCGTGCGGCTCGTACTGGCGGCCGCCGATCAGGTTGGCATATTCGTTGGACTTGAAGTCCGACAACCGGACGATGACCGTATGCGGGGCGAACGCTGCCGACAGCGTGGCGATACCCTCGGCCAGGCGATCGACGTAAAAACTGACCGGGCTGGCGTAGCCGGCCATCAGCGGCTCGATCTGCTGTTTGATGTCGGCTGGCTGCTTGCTGTATTCGAGCAGCGCCTTCGGGTGCACGCCGATCTGCCGCGCGATGATGAATTCCAGTCGCGCCAGGCCGATGCCCTGGTGCGGCAACTGCGCGAAATCGAAGGCGCGCTCGGGGTTGCCCACGTTCATCATGATCTTGAGCGGAGCGGGGGGCATGTTTTCCAGGTCGGTAACGATCTTTTCGAAGGGCAGCAGGCCCGAGTAGATGAAACCGGTATCGCCTTCCGCGCAACTCACCGTCACGTCGCTGCCGCTGGTGATCCGGTCGGTCGCGTCGCCACAGCCAACCACGGCCGGGACGCCGAGTTCGCGCGCGATGATCGCGGCGTGGCAGGTGCGGCCGCCGCGATTGGTGACGATTGCCGCGGCGCGTTTCATGATCGGTTCCCAATCGGGGTCGGTCATGTCCGCGATCAGCACGTCGCCGGCCTGGAACTCATTCATTTGCGCAATGCTGCGCACCACGCGCGCGGCGCCGGAACCGATTCGGTGGCCAATGGAACGGCCTTCCACCAGCACCTTGCCACGCGACTGCAGATGGTAGCGCTCCAACTGCATGGCCTTGGTCCTGGACTTCACCGTTTCCGGTCGCGCCTGGACGATGTAGAGCTTGCCGGTGATCCCGTCCTTGGCCCATTCGATATCCATGGGCCGGTCGTAGTGGGCTTCGATCGTCAGCGCCTGGCGCGCCAACTCCTGCACGTCCTCATCGGTAATCGAGAACTTCGATTGCAGCGCCGGCGGGGTGGCCTCGTTGCGGACGCGCTCGCCGGGGACGTCGGAATAAACCATGCGAATCTGCTTGCTGCCCAGCGTGCGGCGCAGGATCGCCGGTTTGCCGGCGCGCAGGGTCGGTTTGTAGACATAGAACTCGTCGGGATTGACCGCGCCCTGAACGACGTTTTCGCCGAGTCCGTAGCTGGAAGTGATGAAAACCACGTCGCGGAAACCGGATTCGGTGTCCAGCGTGAACAACACGCCCGACGAACCGACGTCCGAGCGGACCATCAGCTGCACGCCGGCGGAGAGGAACACATCCTCATGCTTGTAACCGTGGTGCACGCGGTAGGCAATGGCGCGATCGTTGTACAGCGAGGCGAACACTTCCTTGATCCGGACCAGCACGTCGTCGATGCCGGTGACATTGAGGAAGGTTTCTTGCTGGCCGGCAAAGCTGGCGTCGGGCAGGTCTTCCGCCGTTGCCGATGAGCGCACCGCGACGGCGATGTCCGGACTGCCCGCTTCCTCGCACATGCGTCGGTAGCCTTCCCGGATCGCCGCTTCCAGTGCTGGCTGCAGCGGAGCGTCGATGACCCAGCCGCGAATCTCCTTGCCGGCCTTGACCAGCGCGTCCACGTCCTCGATGTCCAGGCCTTCCAGCCGATCGAACAAGCGCTGCGACAGATTATTGAATT
>JBAZBG010000408.1:0-3075 GCA_041671585.1 Arenimonas sp.
GAGTTGCCGGCCGTGGCGCTGAGCTTCGAACCGTTGCCGCGGGAGTTCTTTGCGCGCGGCGAGCAGCCGGCGCGGCTGCTGCTGCCACGGGCCAAATTCGAGGGGCTGCGTGCGCTCGGGGTCGATCAGATCGGCCTGCTGCGTTTCAATGCGGCCCTGGCGTCGATGTCGGCCGAGGAGTTCATCCGCAAGATTCTGGCGGGCCGGTTGTCGGCTTGCGAAGTCTGGGTCGGCCCGGAGTTTCGTTTCGGCAAAGGCCGTCTCGGCGACGTCGCGATGCTGCAGAAACTGGGCGCCGATCACGGCTTCGTCGCCGGGCAGATCGAACCGGTGCACGTGAACGGCGAGCGCGTCTCCAGCTCCCGGCTGCGTGAACACTTGACTGAAGGCGACCTGGACGGCGCCGCTGCCGGCCTGGGCCGTCGTTACGCCATCGACGGCAAGGTCGTGCGCGGGCGCCAACTGGGACGCCGGCTCGGTTATCCGACCGCCAATATCCGCTTGATGGGCAAGCGCACCGCGCTGACCGGCATCTACGCCAGCTGGGTGCACGGGGTGGGCGACAAGCCGCACGCCAGCGTGTCCAGCCTGGGCACCCGGCCGACCGTGTTCGGGCGAGAGCCATTGCTCGAAGCGCATCTGTTTGACTTCGATGGCGATCTTTACGGTCAGCGCCTGCGCGTGGAGTTCGTCGCCAAGCTGCGCGAAGAAGAAAAATTCGACGACCTGCCGGCCTTGGTCCGGCAAATGAATATCGATACCGAGCAGGCGCGAAAGCTGCTTCGGCACGACCAGAAAACTCTTGGAGTCGGTGCGTAATGTCCGCTGAGCTGAAAAAAGATTACAAGCACACCATCTCGTTGCCGGACACGGCGTTCCCGATGCGTGGCGATTTGCCAAAGCGCGAGCCGGGCATTCTTGCCGGTTGGCAAACCGAAGGCCTGTATCAACAGATTCGCGAACACGCGAAGGGCCGCCCCTCGTTCGTGCTGCACGACGGGCCTCCCTATGCGAACGGCGCCATCCATATCGGCCACGCCGTCAACAAGATTCTCAAGGACATGGTCGTCAAGTCGCGCCTGCTCGCCGGCTACGACGCGCCTTATGTCCCGGGTTGGGATTGCCATGGCCTGCCGATCGAGCTGGTGGTCGAGAAGAAATTCGGTAAGGTCGGCGACAAGCTGGACGCGGCGGCCTTCCGGCAGAAATGCCGCGACTACGCCGGCGAACAGATCGAAGGCCAGAGTCGCGATTTCCAGCGCCTGGGGGTGCTCGGTGATTGGGCCAATCCATACCGCACGATGGATTTCCGTTTCGAGGCGGACATGCTGCGTTCGCTGGCCAAGATCGTCGAGCGCGGTCACCTGGCTCGCGGCGTGAAGCCCGTGCACTGGTGTTTCGATTGCGGCTCGGCGCTGGCCGAAGCGGAAATCGAATACATCGACAAGACATCCCCGGCCGTCGACGTTGCCTACGACGCAATCGACGGCAAGGCGCTGGCGGCGAAGTTCGGTGTGGACAGCGGCGAGGCCCTGGTCAGCGTACCGATCTGGACGACCACCCCGTGGACCTTACCGGCCAGCCTGGCGGTCACGCTCGGTCCCGACCTGGACTATGTGCTGGTGGCCGGTCCCGATCGCGCCGGCCGTCGCCAGCTGCTGGTCCTGGCCGAGGCGCTGGCAGAGGCGACCTTGCGCCGCTACGGCGTCGAGCAGCCAACGATCCTTGGCCGCGCCCAGGGCTCGGCGCTGGAAATGATGTCGCTGCAGCACCCGTTCTATTCGCGAGTGGTGCCGATCATCCTCGGCGAGCACGTGACCACCGAGGCGGGCACCGGCGCGGTGCACACCGCGCCCGGACACGGCCAGGAAGACTTCGTGGTCGGGCAGAAATACGGCCTGGACGTGCTCAATCCAATCGACGGTCGCGGCGTATTCCTGCCGAGCACGGAAATTTTCGCCGGCCAGTACATCTGGAAGGCGAACGACACCATCACCGCGCTGATGGCGGAACGCGGCGTGCTGCTGGCTTCGGAAAAACTGACCCACAGTTACCCACACTGCTGGCGGCACAAGACGCCGGTGGCGTTTCGCGCCACGCCGCAGTGGTTTATTTCCATGGAGCAGGCGAATCTGCGCCGCGATGCGCTGGAAGCGATCAAAGGCGTGAAGTGGATTCCCGATTGGGGCGAGGCGCGCATCACCGGCATGATCGTCGGCCGCCCGGACTGGTGTATCAGCCGCCAGCGCACCTGGGGCGTGCCGATTGCCTTGTTCGTGGACAGGGAAACCGGCGAGCCGCATCCGCGCAGTGTCGAGCTGATGCACGCGGTGGCGGAGAAGGTCGAAGCCGCTGGCGCCGATGCCTGGTTCACGCTCGATGCCGCCGAGTTGCTCGGCAGTGACGCGCCGCGCTACGACAAGATCACCGACATCCTCGATGTCTGGTTCGACTCCGGCGTGACCCATGAAGGCGTGCTTGCCGCCAGGCCGGAACAAGGGCTGCATAAGCCGGCCGATTTGTACCTGGAAGGTTCCGACCAGCATCGCGGCTGGTTCCAGAGCTCGCTGCTGACCGGTATTGCGATGGACGGCGCGGCACCGTACAAGCAGGTGCTCACGCACGGCTTCACGGTCGATGCCGCCGGCCGCAAGATGTCCAAGTCGATGGGCAATGTGGTCGAGCCGCAGAAGGTCACCGACGCGCTCGGCGCCGACGTGCTGCGGCTGTGGGTGGCCGCCGCCGACTACCGTAACGAGATGTCGGTGTCCGACGAAATCCTCAAGCGCAGTGCCGACGCTTACCGGCGCATCCGCAATACGGCGCGCTTCCTGCTCGGCAACCTGGCCGGCTTCGATCCGGCCATCCACCTGGTGCCGGTCGAGGACTGCCTGCTGCTCGACCAGTGGGCGATGGCGCGGGCACGCGAATTGAACGATCGCATCTGGGACGCCTACCGCGATTACGACTACGCCCGCGTGGTGACGCCGGTGCAGAACTTCTGCACCAACGATCTCGGCGCGCTGTACCTGGACGTGACCAAGGATCGGCTGTACACGATGCAGGTCGACAGCC
>JBAZBG010000409.1:0-3068 GCA_041671585.1 Arenimonas sp.
ACGGATCGCCGGTTCATCATCGACTATCAGAATGCGTTTTTGCACATGCCTACCGTGTCATTAGCGGGGTTTGCCTGCAAGTGGACACGTGGCCCATTACCGTTTCGTGACAGCAGCAGCATACGCCGGCGCGCCCGCTCCCGGCGTCACGGCGCCGAAATATTGGCGGCCGCGCATCCTTTTCGCTCCTGCCTGCCTCTTCCTAGTACGGCGCCTGCCGGCCGTGCCCTCAATCCTATGGAGTTGCAAGCATGAACATGAGTTTCCTTCCCAAGCTTTCCGGCGTCAGCCTGGCCATGATGGCCGCCAGCCTCGCGGCCTCCGCCTCCGTCTCCGCCGCTGGTGCGGGACACAAGGCCGCCGCCGCCGATTCCGTCGACCTGGTCCACTGCGCCGGCGTCAATAGCTGTAAAGGCCACAACGACTGCAAGACCGCCAGCAATGCCTGCAAGGGCCAGGGCAGCTGCAAGGGCCAGGGATTCGTCGCCGTGCCCGCGGACGCCTGCTCGAACCTGGGTGGCAAAGTCGTCGATGCCGGGATGAGCATGGCCGTGTCCTCGGCCGAATTCGTGCACTGCATGGGCATCAACCAGTGCAAGGGACACAACGACTGCAAGACCGCCACCAATGCCTGCAAGGGGCAGGGCAGCTGCAAGGGCCAGGGTTTCATCGCCCTGCCGCTGGCGGCCTGCTCGAATGCGGGCGGCACCGCGGGCTGATCGTGCAATACGGCCGGTCAGGGTCTCCGTTGGACTCCGGCGCCCAGGCGCCGGAGTCCCGTCCGTATCTGGGTTTCGGCCTGGGTTTGCGCGTGGATCACCTGGCGGAAATCATCGCCGATCCGCCGGCGATCGACTGGTTCGAAATCATTTCCGAAAATTTCATGGTCGCCGGTGGCAAGCCGCGGCATCACCTGGAGTTCATTCGCGCGCGCTATCCGGTGGCGATGCATGGCGTGTCCCTGTCGATCGGCAGCACCGACCCGCTCGACATGGCCTACCTGCGCGGCCTGAAACAGCTCATGCAGGAAGTGGAGCCGGCCTGGATTTCCGATCACCTGTGCTGGACGGGGGTGGCGGGAATCAATAGCCACGACCTGTTGCCGCTGCCCTATACCGAAGAAGCCATCGTCCACGTGACTGATCGCGTCGCCCAGGTGCAGGACTTTCTCGGCCGCGAAATCCTGCTGGAAAATCTCAGCTCCTACGTGCAGTTCATCGCGTCGCAGATGCCCGAGTGGGAGTTCGTCGGTGAGATTGCCCGGCGCAGCGGCTGCCGCCTGCTGCTGGACGTGAACAATATCCAGGTCAGCGCGCGCAATCACGGATTCGATCCGCTGGATTACCTGGCGGGAATTCCATCCGACCGTGTCTGGCAAATCCATCTGGCCGGCCACAGTGATTACGGCGACTACGTGATCGATACCCACGATCATGATGTGCCGCCGGAAGTGTGGTCCCTGTACGAGACCACGATCCGCCGGTTTGGTCCGGTCAGCACGATGATCGAGCGCGACGACCACATCCCCCCGCTGGCGGTCTTGCTCGCCGAGTTGGATTTGGCTCGCGATGCGCACGCGCGGGCCGTCGCGCCGGGCAAAGCCTCGTGAGCAGCGCATTGGCGCAACTGCAGCGCGCCTTCCTGACCGCCATGCGCGGCGAGGATGCCGAGCTTGCGTTGCAGCTATTGGCGCCCGGAACGCGAGGCGCTCCGGACGTCGGGCTCTCGATCTATCGCAATGCCTATGCCTCGAGGCTCCAGGAGGCGCTGGCGAGCGACCATCCCACGCTCGCGACCTATCTAGGCGACGAATTGTGGGCGCGCCTGTGCAATGGCTACATCCAGGCGCACCCGTCGACCGTACGCTCGCTGCGAAAATTCGGCGATTCCTTGCCGGACTACTTGCGCGGCGAGGAGCCCTTCCGCGCCAACCCACAAATCGCGGAACTGGCGCAACTGGAACGACGGCTGCTCGACTGCTTCGACGCCGCGGATGCCGAGCCGGCGCCGTGGAGCGGGTTGCTGTCGCTACCCGAAGCGAGCTGGCCGGGCGCGCGTCCGCAGTTTCATCCCAGCGTGCGGCAACACCGCGTGGCCTGGAACAGCGTGGACATCTGGAAGGCGCTGAAAGCCGGACAGGACCCTCCCCAGGCCGTGCGCGCGGCCGGAAACTGGTTGCTGTGGCGCGATCCGGAACGGGTGACCCGTTTTCGTTCGCTGGACGCAGACGAGAGCGTGGCGTTGGCGCATGCCCTGGCCGGCGGTGACTTCGCCGGACTGTGCGAGTGCCTGTCGCGTTCGCAACCGGTCGATCAGGTTCCAGCCGCCGCCGTGGCCTTGCTCAAGCGCTGGTGCGAGGAGGGCATGATCGGTCGCTGGGAGACCTGTCCAAGGCAAGGTTGCCAACCGGCGCTGCCCATTCCGGGCCGCGCCAATTTTCCGTAATACAACCCAAGGAGTCACTCATGTCCTCACGCAGCAACACCCTGATCCCCTCACTCGCGCTGGCCGCCGCGCTGGCTTCGGCGCTGTCCATCGCCGCGCCGGCCCAGGCGGCGGAAGAAGCGACCGCCAAGGAAAAGTGCTTTGGCGTCGCCCTGGCGGGCAAGAACGATTGCGCCGCCGGTCCGGGTACATCCTGCGCCGGCACCTCGGTCAAGGATTACCAGGGCAACGCCTGGAAATACGTGCCGGCCGGCACCTGTCTGAGTCTGGTCTCCAAGAGTTCGCCCACGGGTCATGGCCAGCTGGAAGCGTTCACGCCGGTCAAGTCGAAAAAGACGAACGGCTGATTTCGGCCGGTCCAGGCGCGCTCATGAACCTGACGATGCACCCCTCATCCCGGCATGGGCGCGCCGCCTTTGCTTTGGCCGGCGCCGGCCTGCCCCCGCAGGTCGGCATTGGCTTCAAGGCGATCCACTTCGAGGCGATCGCGGACGATGCGATGCCGCCGGCATTCGTCGAAGTGCACGCAGAAAACTACATGGGCGCCGGCGGCGTCCCGCACGTGCAACTGACCGCCCTGCGCGAAAGATTGCCCTTGTCCGTGCATGGCGTTGGCCTGTCGA
>JBAZBG010000410.1:0-3053 GCA_041671585.1 Arenimonas sp.
TGCGCATGAACCACAGGCCATAGGCCTCGAAAAAGCGCAGCGCCGCATACGCAACGGCCGCAAGCGTGAGCAGGCCATGCTCGGTGTCGGCCGCATGCAACAGGGACAGGAACTTGCGCGGCACGCCAAGCGTCGGATCGATATCGAGCAGGCGCAGCAGCGACACGCCGCCGTTCTCAAGGACATTGCTGTGTGCGCTCAGGATGCCGAAACCGATCGCGAGGATGGTGACACCCTTGATGATGTCCACCACCGCAACGATGCGCAGCTTGCGCCGGGCGTCGAGATGCAGCGCATGCTCGATGCTCTCGTTCACTTCACGAACCGTGTGGTGCTCGCTCATCGGATCAGGTGTTCTGGATCACGATGTTCGGGAAGGCGATGGCCTTGTTTCGCGCCTGCAACGATAGTTTTCCGGCGGCCTTGCGGGCGATTTCCCGGTAGGTGCTGGCGATGGCTGAATCCGGTTGCGAAACCACGGTCGGCGACCCGGAATCGGCCTGCTCGCGAATGCCGATGTCCAGCGGCAGCGAACCGAGCAGCTGCACGCCGTACTGGGCTGCCATCTTCTCGCCGCCACCGGCGCCGAAGATATGTTCGGCATGACCGCAATTCGAACACACGTGCACCGCCATGTTCTCGACGATGCCGAGCACCGGCACGTCCACCTTCTCGAACATTTTCAACGCCCTTCTGGCGTCGAGCAGCGCGATGTCCTGCGGCGTGGTGACGATGATCGCCGCAGACACCGGCACCCGTTGCGCCAGCGTCAACTGGATATCGCCGGTGCCGGGCGGCAGGTCGATCACCAGGTAATCGAGATCCTTCCACAGGGTCGTGGTCAGCAATTGCTGCAGGTACTGGGTGGTCATCGGCCCGCGCCAGATCGCGGGCGTGTCCTCGCCCAGGAACAGTCCGATCGAAATGGCCTGCAGCCCGTGGCTGATCTTGGGTTCGATGTTCTTGCCGTCCGGACTCTCCGGCTTGCCGCTAAGGCCGAGCATCATCGGAATGCTGGGACCGTGGATGTCGGCATCGAGCACGCCGACCCGGGCGCCTTCGGCAGCCAGCGCCAGCGCCAGGTTGACCGCCGTCGTCGATTTGCCGACGCCGCCTTTGCCGGAAGCAACCGCGATGATGTTCTTGACCTCGGGCAGCGGCGTCAGATCCTTCTGCACGCGATGCGCGATGATGCGCGTAGCGACGCTGACGGTGACCTGGGTGACGCCGGGCAAGGCGGAAACGACCCGTTGAACTTCGGCTATCAAGGCCGGATGCCAGCTGTTGGCCGGGTAGGAAAGCTGGAGTTCGATGGCGACCCGAGACTCGTCCACACCGACGCCGCGCACCGCGTGCGAGGCAACGAGGTCGGTCTGGGTGTGCGGATCGATGATCTGCGCCAGCGCGGCGCGGACAGACTCGGCGCTGATTGACTCGAAGCTTTTGCTCATGCGAAAGGGTCTGATTCGATCCGGCAATTGTACCGGAAGCCCGCATCGGCACGCCCGGGCAATCCCCGGTGCAGCCCCAAGCGTCCGGCCGGGTGACGGAGAAGCCGCCTCGTCTGCGATAATCGACGCATGAAACCAGCGCCCGCCCTTGTCACCACTGCCCTTCCCTACGCCAACGGCCCCTTGCACCTGGGTCATCTGGTCGGCTATATCCAGGCCGATATCTGGGTTCGCGCCCGCCGGATGAACGGCGGCGAGGTGCATTTCGTCTGCGCCGACGATGCGCATGGCACGCCAATCATGCTCGCGGCCGAAAAAGCCGGTCTGTCGCCCGAACAGTTCATCCGCGGCATCCAGGCCGGGCATGAAACGGATTTCGCCGACTTCGGAGTGAGTTTCGATCATTATCACTCCACGCATTCGGAAGAAAATCGCGAACTGGCCACGCTGATCTACACCCGTCTGCGCGACGGCGGCAGCATCGCGCGGCGCTCGATCAAGCAACTGTACGATCCGTTGAAGCAGATGTTCCTGCCCGACCGCTACATCAAGGGCGAATGCCCGAAGTGCGGCACGCCCGACCAGTACGGCGACAATTGCGAAAACTGCGGCGCGGCGTATTCGCCGACCGACCTGAAGAATCCGCGCTCGGTGGTGTCCGGGGCGACACCGGAACTGCGCGACTCGGAACATTACTTTTTCGAACTCGGCAAATTCGAGGCCATGTTGCGCGAATGGCTGGCGGGAGACGTCGCCCATTCATCGGTCAAGGGCAAGCTGGCCGAATGGCTGGAAGGCGGACTGCGCGACTGGGACATCTCGCGCGATGCGCCCTATTTCGGCTTCCCGATCCCGGATGCGCCGGGCAAATTCTTCTATGTCTGGCTGGATGCGCCGATCGGCTACCTGGCCAGCTTCCGTGCGTTCTGCAATCGAACCGGCACCGACTTCGATGCCTTCCTGCAACCCGGCAGGCCGACCGAGCTGCATCATTTCCTCGGCAAGGACATCATCAATTTCCACGGCTTGTTCTGGCCGGCGATGTTGCATGGCGCTGGGTTTCGCACTCCGACCCGCCTGCACGTCAACGGCTACCTGATGGTGAACGGCGCGAAGATGTCGAAGTCGCGCGGCACCTTCATCATGGCGCGTACGTTTCTCGATGCCGGGCTGAATCCGGAGACGCTGCGCTATTACTTCGCGACCAAGTCGGCGGCCGGCGTCGACGACCTCGACCTGAATCTCGAGGATTTCACCGCACGGGTGAACTCCGACCTGGTTGGAAAATTCGTCAACCTGGCCAGCCGCGCGTCCGGATTCGCCACGCGTCATTTCGATGGCGTGCTGGATCGCCACCTCGCCGACGGCGCCAGCGATCGCGTCAGCGTCACGCTGGCCGGCCTGGACTCGGTGCGCAGGCATTACGCATCGGGCGACTTCGCCGCTGTCGCCCGCGAAGCGATGCACCTGTGCGATTCGCTCAACCAGCGCTGGGACGAAGCCAAGCCGTGGGTACTGGCCAAGGATCCCGCGAAGCTGACGGAACTGCAGCAAGTCTGCAGCGAATGCCTGCTCGGCTTCTACGTCGTGGCCGCTTTTCTG
>JBAZBG010000411.1:0-3042 GCA_041671585.1 Arenimonas sp.
ACCACGGCCAAACCATCATCGGCATGGTCCCGCCGTCCGACCTGCTGCCGCTGGTATCCGTTGATCCGGCCATCGCCAAATCGGCGCAAGAGGTTGAAGCCACGATGAAGCGGATCATCGACGACACGGTTAGCTGATCGTTCCCAGCCGCCGCGCCCGGTCGAGCCGGTCGCGGATGGGACGACTCAGATGCGGCCGAGCAAGAGCCGTATCGGCAGCGCTAGGCCGCAGCCATCGCAAGCTGCCGATCTGCGGACAGGCGTCATCACCGACGTAGAGTCTTTCCCTGGTCGGGTTGCCGCGTCTTGATCCTGGTCAACTTGCGGCCGATTCCATCCGCCGCCCTCCCCGGCAGGAAGACTTGATACAGATCAACCTGCGTTCGTTGCCACGCACCTAGAGTGCGGTTGCATCTTGGATGTCGCCCGCCGAAAGGCACGGCAGGGCCGTTCAATTGCGATCCGGATTTCTACAGGAGGAAGTGCGATGGACGTACGGATATCGAGCATGACGGTGCTGGCCGCGGCGTTGATCGCGTTGCTGTCGTCGGGCTTCTGCCCGACGGCGAGCGCACAACAGGCGGCGCAGGGCCAGGGCGCGCAGGCGGACCAGAACCAACCGACCGACGCGAAGAAGCACAAGACGAAGGAGCAGTTGGCCAAGGAGGAGGAGGAGGCCAAGGCCAAGGCCAAGAAGCAGGCGGCCGAACAGCGCCAGGCGGCCCAGAAACAGCGCGTGGCCGATCAGCAGAAGGCCAACGAGCAGCGTCAGGCGGCGCAGCGGCAGAAGGTTGACGCGCAGCAGCAGGCGAACGAGCAGCGTCAGGCAGCGCAACAGCAGGGCATCGACGCGCAGCATCAGGCGACCCAGCAGCGTCAGGCGGCGCAACAGGAAGCCCGGCAGGAAGCTCGACAGGAAGCCCGGCGGCAGACCGAGATACAGCAGCAACTGCTCCAGCGGAACGTGATCAGCCAGCAGCAGTTCCAGCGCGAAGCCCAGCGCCAGGCCGCGCAAAAACGCTTGTCCGAGCAGCAGCAGGCGCAACTGGTGGCACAACAGCAGGCCCGCGTGGCGCAGTACCGGCAGATGCAACAGCAGCGCCAGCAGGACGCGCAGCGCAACCAGTGGATGGTGCAACTGCAGCAGGCCAAGCGCATGCAGCAGTACCAGTATTTCAACGACTACAACCGGCGCCTGCGCGAACAGCAGATGCGGTACCAGAGTCAGCAGTTCGACTACAACAACGATCCGTACTTCTACTCGGCCCCGATTTATATCTACTATCGTGGCGGCCACTCGTACCGCGTGAACCAGTACGGCGCTGACCTGCTCCGACAGGCGATCAACTACGGTTACGAGGAAGGCTATCGCGCCGGGCGCGCGGACAGGATGGATCATTGGCGTTTCGACTACCGCGGCGCCTACGCCTACCAGGACGGCGACTACGGATATAGCGGCTGGTACATGGACCGCGACGAATATGCGTACTACTTCCGCCAGGGCTTCCAACGCGGTTATGAGGACGGCTACTACGGTCGGTATCGCTATGGTCGGTATTCCAACGGTTCCTACAGCATCCTGGGTAACATCCTGTCGGTGATCCTCCAGTTGCAGTGGAACAACGCCAACTACTGATCCCTATTCCGCCCAGGTCACACACTGTGCCCGGCCGCATCGCGGCCGGGCACTTCCTTCGAGCGGCTGCGTCGGGCCCAGCGCTCGGGTGATCGAACACGACCGCAAGCTCGATTTCATGGGGCATCTGGTTAGCGCCCACGGAATAGTCCAGGCGTTAGCGAATGTCCACTGGTGGCCGATAGCGGACCCCGACGTTGGACGGCTGACTACCTCACTCGGTCAGTGGCATGCCAAGCCGTTGATTTTCCTCCGGCTAGGTCATTCGCCTTATGGCTGCGGCGTGGCGGCGTGTTGAGAATCCGGACATCCCCACTCCGGAGGAATCGCTCATGCGCCAGGTACTCGTCTACGATTTGCCGACCCGCCTTTTCCACTGGCTGTTCGCCGGCTTTTTCATCGCGGCGTTCGCCATCGCCAACCTGATCGACGACGACTCGGCCCGATTCTCGCTGCACATGCTGGCGGGCCTGGGCATGGTGTTCGTGATCGTGCTGCGGCTCATCTGGTCCTTCGTGGGGACGCGCCATGCGCGGCTCACCGACCTGGCCCTGAACCCCGCTCAGCTGATCGCGTACTTCAAGGGCATGTTCTCCGGTAGCGGCCGGCGCTGGATCGGCCACAACCCGGCATCCAGCTGGGCGGCGGTGGCCATGGTGGGCCTGGCGCTGGGGCTGGGCGTCACGGGTTACCTGATGGCCACCGGTGCGGAAAGCGGCACGCTCGAGGAGGCGCACGAACTCATGGCCAATGCCTTCCTCGTCGTCGTCCTGCTGCACCTCGGCGGCATAGCAGTGCATGTGCTACGGCACCGCGACCATCTGCAAACCAGCATGGTCACCGGCAGGAAACAGGCACTCAGCAGCGATCAGGAAGCGGTACGCGCCGTCCCCGTTGCCGGACTGGCGTTCGTGGCCCTCACCGGACTGTTCATGGCTTACCTGCTGCAGCACTATGATGCGCAAGCGCGCACGCTCGACCTGTTCGGGACCACCATGCAGCTGGGCGAAAACGAAAACGAGGCTGGATCCGGCGAGATCGACGACGACGACGACGAAGGCGAACGTGACTGACAGCCCCGACCCGAAGCCAGGCACGACGACTGAAGCGGACGATCGCGCAGAATCGTTGGGCGGCGCGCTGCAGACCAGCGAGCGCGCCGTCATTGCCGGCGTGCTCGCGCTGATCGCGCTGCTGGCGGGCATTGATGTGACTGTCGACCTGCGGCAAGGCGTAACCCTGTGGCACGTCCTGGCCGAGGCAACGGTGGCCGCGGCCGCGTGCTTCGGCGCGTTCCACCTCCTGCGTGGCGCGTGGCAATTGCGCAGGCGCCTGGAAGCCCAGGACCGGGATTTCTCGGCCTTCAGGCAGCAGGCCGAGGCCTGGCGCACGGGATCGAAAAAATAC
>JBAZBG010000412.1:0-3041 GCA_041671585.1 Arenimonas sp.
AGTGGCGGCGGTCGACAAGCTGTATGCGGATTCGCTCAAGGAGATGGACAGCATCCTGCAGGCGTCCACCGATCTGTTCGAAGTGCAACAGGCTTCGGCATCGATCTCGGGCGATTCCAATGTGTTGCTGGAAGACGCGCAGGCCTTGTTCGGCACCTTCGGTTCCAGCCTGAACCAGGTATTCCCGAACAATATCTGGGCGATCGTTTCCGGCGCCCTGGCGGTCATCGCGATCATCGGCCTGTACCTGTTCATCCGCCGCCGCGATACCCAGGTGCTGGTCAGCACCAAGGAAATCAACCTGCGAAACCAGGAAGCCATTCTGCGGCTGCTCGATGAAATGGGCTCGCTCGCCGAAGGCGACTTGACGGTGAAGGCAACGGTGACCGAGGAGATCACTGGCGCGATCGCGGACTCGATCAACTTCGCCATCGAGGCGCTGCGCTCCCTGGTGTCGACCATTAACGAAACCGCTGTGCAGGTGGCCGCTGCGGCCCAGGAAACCCAGGCAACGGCGATGCACCTGGCCGAAGCCGCGGAACACCAGGCGCAGCAGATCACCTCGGCGTCGGCGCAGATTAAAGACGTGGCCACCAGCATTGACCAGGTGTCGCGCAACTCGGCCGAGTCGGCCGACGTGGCCCACCGGTCCGTGCAAATCGCCGCGAAAGGCGCCGAAGTGGTGCGTCAGACCATTCAGGGCATGGACAACATCCGCGACCAGATTCAGGAAACCTCGAAACGAATCAAGCGCCTCGGCGAAAGCTCGCAGGAAATCGGCTCGATCGTGGAACTGATTAACGACATCGCGGAACAGACCAACATTCTTGCGCTTAACGCCGCTATTCAGGCGGCGTCCGCCGGCGAGGCGGGCCGAGGGTTCGCGGTCGTGGCCGACGAAGTGCAACGACTCGCAGAGCGCGCGTCGAACGCGACCAAACGAATCGAAACGCTGGTGCAGACCATTCAAAGCGATACCAACGAAGCGGTGTCGTCGATGGAGCAAACCACCGCGGAAGTGGTGGCCGGTGCGCGACTGGCCGAGGATGCGGGCCTGGCCCTGGGCGAGATCGAAAAGGTCTCCAACGACCTTGCCGACCTCATTCAAAACATCTCCACGGCAGCCCGGCAGCAGTCGGTGGCGGCAACCAACATCACCGCGACCATGTCGGTGATTCAGGAAATCACCACGCAAACCTCGCAAGGCGCCAATCAGACCGCCGAGTCGATTGGAAATCTTGCGCAGCTGGCCGCCGACCTTCGTCGCTCGGTAGCTGACTTCAAACTGCCCGCGCTTTGATCGGCCCGGATTCTCTTGGCAATGGCTTGGCTCGGGCGCCCCTTCCGGCGCCTGCGTAACGACAGGACCTCGGCATGAGGCTGCACGAAAAAAATCTCGATTTCACCACGCTGACCTGGGTCAAGCCCGAGCTCGACGAGACGCTGCGGCAGGCGCGCAACGCGCTGCAGAACTACGTCGAGGAAGGCGAAAGTCCGGCCGAATTGCGCACCTGCGCCGACCTGTTGCACCAGGTGCAGGGCACGCTGCGCATGGTCGAACTGTACGGCGCGGCGATGGTGGCCGAGGAAATGGAGCAGCTGGCGCGCGCCCTGATCGAGGCCAAGGTCGCCAATCGCGACAACGCCTATGCGGTGCTTATGCAGGGCATCGTCCAATTGCCCGATTACCTGGAACGGCTGCAGAGCGGTCATCGCGACATCCCGATCGTGTTGCTGCCGTTGCTCAACCAACTGCGCGAATCGCGCGGCGAAAAAGGCCTGAGCGAAAGCGTACTGTTCTCGCCGGACCTGTCGCGGCCGTTGCCGCCGTCGGCGCAAGGTCCGGAAAAACCCCTTGATCCGGCCGAGCTGACCCGGCGCGCGGAAACCCTGCGCAAGTTGTTCCAGGGTGCACTGCTGCGTTGGCTCAAGGACGACAACAGTCCGGGGACGATCCGCGACCTGACCGATGTCTGCGAACAACTCGTGCCAATCACCTGGGCCGAGCCGGCACGTCGTCTGTTCTGGGTGGCTGCCGGCACCCTGGACGCATTGGCCAAGAATGCATTCCCGATCAGCAATCCGCTCAAGCACGCGCTGGCCAAGGTCGAGCGCGAGATCAAGCGCCTGGCCGAAGGCGGCGACGCCGCGTTCCGCGCCAACCCGCCGATCGAGTTGACCAAGCAACTGCTTTATTTCGTTGCCCATGAAGGCTCCGACACCGGACGCATCGGCGAGATCCGCAATGTCTTCGGCTTGAGCGGAAGCGAACCGAGCGAGGCTGAGCTGGCGCACGCCCGCGGCAGCCTGAGCGGCAGCAACCGTGCGTTGCTGGAAACTGTCGCGGTCGCCATCAAGGAAGACCTGCTGCGGGTCAAGGATGCACTCGATCTGCACCTGCGTACCCCCGGAGCCTCGGTGGCCGACCTGGGCGTCCAGGTCGAAGCGCTTGATAGAGTCGCCGACACCCTGGGCATGCTCGGACTGGGCGTGCCGCGCCGGGTCGTGCAGGACCAGCGTACGGCCATCAACGACGTGGTCACCGGTCAACGCCGGGGCGACGAAGAAACCTTGCTCGATATCGCCGGTGCGTTGCTTTATGTCGAAGCGGCGCTGGATGACCAGGTCGAACGGCTTGGCAAGGAAGAAAGCCAGGTGCCGGAGTCGATCGCCTCGGGTTCCGGCAGCGAATCGCGCCGCCTGCTCGAAGTGCTGGTCAAGGAAGCGATCGTCAACTTCGCCGAAGCCCGGCAGGCGTTCGTCGCCTTTGTCGAAACCCATTGGGACCATGCCCAGCTCGCCGAAGTACCGCGCCTGCTCAGCGAAGTTTCCGGTGCCTTGCGCATCTTGAATATCAACGAGCCTGCCGACTACCTGATCGGTATCCGGCAGTTCACCGACAACGAATTGTTGCGCCGTCGCCAAGTGCCCAACGGCCAGCAGATGGATCGCCTGGCGGACGCTTTGGCCAGTCTCGAATATTTCCTCGAGGCCCTGCGCGATCGCCGGCCGAATCGCGAGCAGATTCTTGAAGTCGCCCG
>JBAZBG010000413.1:0-3040 GCA_041671585.1 Arenimonas sp.
CCGAGGGCGACGTGCAGCACTGGTGGCACCCGCCGCTCGACCGTGGCGTGCGCACCCGCTGCTCCGATGATTTTCTGTGGCTGCCGCTGGCCACCAGCCGCTACGTCGCGACCACGGGCGACACCGGCGTGCTCGACGAACTGGTCAACTTCGTCGAGGGCCGACCGGTCAGCGTGGAAGAGGAGTCGTACTACGACCTGCCTGTGCATTCGGAACAACGCGAGACGCTGTATCAGCATTGCAAGCGCGCCATCGGCAACGCCGCCGGCCGCGGCGCGCGCGGGTTGCCGCTGATCGGCGCCGGCGACTGGAACGATGGCATGAACCTGGTCGGCGAACACGGCCGTGGCGAAAGCGTCTGGCTGGGTTTCTTCCTCTATGAGGTGCTTCGGCGGTTTGCGGAGGTCGCCAGGCTCAAGCAGGATGTCGAGTTCGCCGATCGTTGCATGGCCGATGCCGAAACACTGCGCGCAAATATCGAAGCGAATGCCTGGGACGGCGCCTGGTATCGCCGCGCCTACTTCGACGATGGCACCCCGTTGGGCGCGGCCGCCAACGAAGAATGCCAGATCGATTCGATCGCCCAGAGCTGGTCGGTGCTGTCCGGCGCCGGCGATCCCGCCCGCGCGCGCCAGGCGATGCAATCGCTCGACCAGCGGCTGGTGCGGCGCGACACCGCGATCGTGCAACTGCTGGATCCACCGTTCGACAAGTCCTCGTTGAATCCAGGCTACATCAAGGGCTACGTGCCGGGCGTGCGCGAGAACGGCGGTCAGTACACGCACGCAGCGATCTGGGCGGCGATGGCCTTTGCCGAACTGGGCGACGACGTCCGCGCCTGGGAAGTGTTCGACATGATCAATCCGGTCAACCACGGCCGCGGCGCGGAGTCTGCGCTGGTCTACAAGGTCGAGCCTTATGTCGTCGCCGCCGATGTCTACGCGGTCGCCCCGCATTCCGGCCGCGGCGGCTGGACCTGGTACACGGGTTCGGCGGGCTGGATGTATCGACTGGTGGTCGAATCGCTGCTCGGATTGCAGGTCGAGAACGATCGCCTGCGCATCGTGCCGGTGCTGCGCGCCGACTGGCCGTCCTACCGACTGAGCTATCGCTACCGGTCGACGATGTATCGGGTTACCGTGGCGCACTCCGAAGACGGGACCGGCAGCGTCACCCTGGATGGCGTGGTGCAGGGCCGGGAGATCGTGCTGGTCGATGACCGGGCCGAGCATGAAGTCGTCGTCCTCCTGCCGGCGCGGCCGCTGACCAGCGAACACGCCCTGCCGGCCCGCATTGACCGCTAGCGGGACAATGCGGGTAATATCCCGGACACTGGATTCTCAACCTTCGTGGGAGGCGTCTGGGCATGGCAAAGGTCGGCAAGCAATCGGTTTTCAAGCCGCTGGTTCTGGTCGGTATCCTGGTCCTGTCGCTTTCTGCCTGCAGCAAGCAGGACGACTCGACGTCGGCCGAAGGCACCGCCGCCAGGGCATCAGCGCCGGCGCCAGTGCTCGAGGGGCAGCTCGACATCATCGCCTGGCCGGGTTACATCGAGCGCGGTGAAACCGACAAGACCTACGATTGGGTCACCGAGTTCGAAAAGACGACGGCCTGCAAGGTCACCGTAACGACCGCGAATACGTCCGACGAAATGATTGCGTTGATGGACCAGGGCGGCCATGACCTGGTCACGGCTTCGGGCGACGCCTCCCTGCGCCTGGTTGCCGGCGGCAAGGTGCAGCCGATCGACATAGGTCGGGTCGCTTCGTATCCCAATATCGACCCGCGGCTGAAGAATGCGCCCTGGCACACGGTTGGCGGCAAGCACTATGGCGTCCCCTATCAGTGGGGTCCGAACGTGCTGATGTACAACACCGATATCTTCGTGACGCCGCCGGCCAGTTGGAGCGTGGTTTTCGAGGAACAGAAGCTGGCCGACGGACGTTCGAACAAGGGCCGCGTGCAGGCGTTCGACAGTCCGATCTACCTCGCTGACGCCGCCTTGTACCTGATGTACAAGCGTCCGGAACTCGGCATCAGGGATCCGTATGCCTTGAACGAGGTGCAGTACGCTGCCGTGCTCGAAGTCCTGCGCCAGCAGAAGCCATTGATCCAGCGCTACTGGCATGACGCGGCCGTGCAGATCGCCGACTTCAAGGAGGGCGGCGTGGTGGTGTCGGGCTCGTGGCCGTATCAGGTCAATGCACTGCAGGCGGAAAAACAGCCAATCGCGTCGTCGATTCCGGTCGAAGGAGCAACAGGCTGGGCCGACACGACCATGCTCCACGCCGATGCCAGGCATCCCAATTGCGCCTATGCATGGATGGAATGGTCGATCAATCCGAAAGTGCAGGGTGACGTCGCGGCACGTTTCGGTTCGCTGCCGGCCGTGCCGGGGGCCTGCAACAACAACGGCCGTTCAACGCTCTGACGCTGGCAGCGTTGCTGCTGCTGTCCGCGTGCAGCCAAGGCGAAACGGATGACGCAGCGTCCGCACCGGCCGCTGCAACGCCGCCTGCGCCGGCAATCCAGGCCGCGCCAGCCGCAGCGGCGCCAGCGAACCTGACGCTGCTCAACGCCTACGTGGCCGCGTGGAACGAACACGACGCCGACAAAGCCGGCGGATTCCTTGCCGAAGACGTGCAGTATTTCGATGCCGCGTTCGCCGGCATGCAGCAGGGCCGGCAGGCCACCGTCGAAAACGGCATCAGGGTATTCCTGCGCGGCGTGCCCGACCTGCGCTGGGAAATTCGTAGCGAGCCAGTAGTCGGCAGCGACGCCGTCGCCTACGAATGGACCTTCACCGGTACCAACACGGGCACCTGGGGCGGCATTCCGGCGACCAGGCAGAGTATCAATCTCAAGGGCATGGGCCTGGTCCGGATCAGGGACGGCAAGATCGTCTATCAAGCTGTTTTCTACGACAGCGCGACGCTCAATCGACAGCTCGGCCTGTAGCGACTCAGCGGCGTCGCCGCTGCCAGTGGATGACGAAAGCCAGCGCGGTAACTGCCGCGCCGGCGAGAAAGGCGGCCGCTCC
>JBAZBG010000414.1:0-3031 GCA_041671585.1 Arenimonas sp.
CGACCACGGCGTCTTCGGGGCTGCGGCCTTCGCCGATGGCCTGGTTGATGAAGTCGACCAACAGGATCGAATTGCGCACGATGATGCCGGCGAGCGCGATCATGCCGATCATCGAGGTGGCCGTGAACTGCGCGCCCAGCAGGGCGTGACCCGGCATGACGCCGATCACGGTCAGCGGGATCGGGGCCATGATCACCAGCGGCACTAGGTAGCTGCGGAACTGCGCGACCACCAGCAGGTAGATCAGCACCATGCCGGCCGCGTAGGCGATGCCCATGTCGCGAAAGGTTTCGTAGGTGATCTGCCATTCGCCGTCCCACTTGATGGCGAAGTCGCTGGTGTCCTCGGGCTGGGCGATGAAGGTCTGGGCAATCCTGTGGCCGCCGACCGTGTCGTCGTTGAGTTGTCCGACCAGGTCGAACATGCCGTACAGGGGGCTGTCGATGCTGCTCGCCTCGTCCGCGGTCACGTACACGACCGGCAGCAGGTCCTTGTGGTGGATCGCGCCATCCCACGCGCTGCGCTGCACAGTCACCAGTTCCGACAGCGGCACCAGTTGATTTTCGCCACCGCGCACGTGCAGCGCGAGCAGGCGCTCGATTCCCGCCTGGTCCGAGGCGGGCAGGCGCAAGCGCACGGGCCGCGGATATTTCGACGTGCCGTCGTGCATGTAGGTGGCGTCGAGCCCGCCGACTGCAGCCGCGATCGCGTCGGCAATGGCCGTCTGCGACACGCCCAGGCGCGCGGCGCGGGCGCGATCGAGCACGATCGTTTCGCGCGTTGCGTCGCTCTCCACGCTGGTATCGATATCGACGATGCCTTCGGTTTGCGCAAACCTTTTTTCCAGGACTAGCGCGAGCTCGCGGCTGCGTGCGTAGTCCGGGCCGTAGAGTTCGGCCACCAGTGGCGACAACACCGGCGGGCCCGGGGGTACTTCCACCACCTTCACGGACGCGTGATGGCGCTTGCCGATCGCAGCCAGCATCGGCCGCAAGGCCCGCGCGATGTCATGGCTCTGGCGATCGCGCTCGTGTTTGTCGACCAGGTTTACCTGCAGGTCGCCGACATTGCTGCCGCTGCGCAGAAAATACTGGCGTACCAGTCCGTTGAAATTCATCGGCGCCGACGTGCCTGCGTAGCCCTGGTAATGGAGCACTTCCGGCACCGCGTCCAGCGTCGTCGCCAGCTCGGTCAGCAGGGCGTTGGTGTCTTCCAGCGTGCGGCCTTCGGGCAGGTCGACGACCACCTGCAGCTCGGACTTGTTGTCGAACGGCAGCATCTTCAGCACCACCAGCTGCAGCGCGGCGAGCGATGCCGCCAGCACGACCAGTCCGATGACGCCGCCGAAGAAGAATTTGCGACGCCGGCTGCCGCGTTCGGGGTCGAGGAACGGGCGCATGACCTTGTCGAACAGACGATGCAGCCGGGACGCCTGCTTCTCCTCCGCGGCATTCGGGCCATCTGCCGTGTGCGCGCTTGCCGGCTCGCCGGCGCCGTGCCGCGACAGGAGTTTCAGCGACAACCAGGGAGTCACCACCAACGCGATCGCCAGCGACAGCAACATACCGACCGAGGCGTTGATCGGGATCGGCCGCATGTAGGGGCCCATCAGGCCGGAGACGAAGGCCATCGGCATCAGCGCAGCGATTACGGTGAAGGTGGCCAGGATGGTCGGACCGCCAACTTCATCCACGGCCGGCGGAATGGCTTCGCGCAGGCTCTTGCCGCCGCGCGCCATGTGCCGGTGGATGTTTTCGACGATCACGATGGCGTCGTCGACCAGGATGCCGATGGAAAAAATAAGCGCGAACAGCGAGACGCGATTGAGCGTGAAACCCATGGCCCAGGAGGCGAACAGGGTGATCGCCAGCGTCAGCACCACCGCGCTGCCGACCACGACGGCTTCGCGCCAGCCAAGGGCGAACAACACCAGCAGGACGACCGAAGCGGTGGCGAACACCAGCTTCTGTATCAGCTTGAGCGCCTTGTCGGTCGCGGTCTGGCCGTAGTCGCGCGTGATGACGACGTGGACGCCTTCCGGGATCAGCTCGCCTTCGAGTTGGGCCAGGCGACGGCTGACCGCGCCGGTGATGTCGGCGGCATTGCTTCCGGGTTTCTTGGCGATGGCGATGGTGACCGCTGGCGCCAGTCCGTTGGCGGGGCCCGACCGGCCCGGCGGCGCACCATGCCAGGCGTAGCGCGTGGCAATGTCGGCGCCGGCGCGCACGTCGGCGACATCGGAAAGCCGGAGCGGTCGGCCGTTGCTCAGGCCGATGACCAGGCTGGACACCGTGTCGACATCGACCAGGAAGGTGCCGGCGGTGACCGGCACCGCGCCATTGCCGCCGACGCGTTCACCGGCCTGGCGCACGGCGTTTGCCGCCTGCAAGGACTGTGCAAGGTCGGCCACAGTCAGGTTGTAGGCAGCGAGTCTGGCTGAATCCAGCGTCACCGCGACCACGCGATCCGGTGCGCCGATGGTGTAGACGTCACGCGTGCCATTGATCCGCTTGAGCTCGGTTTCCAGCGTGTGCGCGACTTCTGCAAGCTCGGTGGCGCCGCGGGCCGGATCGTCGGTCCACAAGGTCAGCGCCATGACCGGCACATCGTCGATGCCCTTGGGCTTGATCATCGGCTGGCCCACGCCCATGCCGGGCGGCAACCAGTCCTGGTTGGAGTAGACCTGGTTGTACAGGCGCACGATCGCCGGCTGGCGCTCCACGCCGACGGTGTATTCGACGGTCAGCACCGCCATGCCCGGACGACTGGTCGAGTAGACGTGCTTGACGCCTTCGATCTCCGACAGCTTCTGCTCCAGCGGCGTGCTGACCAGCTGTTCGACATCGCGCGAGCTGGCGCCGGCGAACGGCACGAACACGTTGGCCATGGTCACGTCGATCTGCGGCTCTTCTTCGCGCGGTGTGATCATCACCGCCACCAGTCCGAGCAGCAGGCCAAGCAAGGCGAGGATCGGCGTCAGCGGATTCGACTGGAACGCTGCCGCCAGGCGGCCGGACAGACCGAAACGCGC
>JBAZBG010000415.1:0-3020 GCA_041671585.1 Arenimonas sp.
GATCCGAGTTTCTCGGTGACCAACGTCAGCCTGCTCGACCGGGGCGTGGTGTATGCGATTGCCCACATCCGCGGCGGCCAGGAAATGGGTCGCGCCTGGTATGACGACGGCCACCTGCTCAACAAGAAGAATTCGTTTACCGATTTCATCGATGTCACTCGCTTCCTGGTCAAGGAAGGGTATGTGGCAAAGAACCGGGTCGCCGCCAGGGGCGGCAGCGCCGGTGGCCTGCTGATGGGCGGCATCGCCAACATGGCGCCGGAAGACTATCGGGTGATCATCGCCCAGGTGCCGTTCGTCGATGTGGTGACCACCATGCTCGATGAATCGATTCCGCTGACCACCAATGAGTTCGACGAGTGGGGCAACCCGACGGACCGGAAATACTACGACTACATGCTGTCGTACTCGCCGTACGACAACATCGGAAAACAAGACTATCCGGCCATGTTCGTCGGCACCGGTCTGTGGGATTCGCAGGTGCAGTACTACGAGCCGACCAAATGGGTCGCGCGCCTGCGCGAGCACAAGACCGACCATAACGCGCTGGTCTACCGCATCAACATGGAAGCCGGCCACGGCGGCAAGTCGGGGCGCTTCCAGCGTTATCACGAGACGGCCGAGAGCTATGCATTCATGCTCGAGCAGCTGGGCGTGACCGAGTAGCAGGCATGCGCTACCCGGTCGTCAGCGCGACGACCGGGCGCGCAACGGGTGCAAATCAGTCGCCGCGGCCGACTGCGGGCGCCGGTTTGGCAAACAGATAGCGTGACGTCTCTGCGAGCGCGTTATCCGGTCCGCGCACCAATTGGATGATGGTGATCCGCGCTGGCGAGATCTCCGCCACATAGCCGCTGTTCTCACCGACGTAATCGCCGATCTTGACTCGGTACACGACCCCATTCTCGTCTTTCAGCACGGCAACCGGTCCGTTGGCGCCTTCCACCGTGCCTGCGAAGGTCAGGCAGTCGAGGTTGACGGTGTTGTTGAGCGGGCCGAACGAGCCTGGGCCGTCGAAATACGGCGGCGTGCCCGGCTTATCCGGCACTACCCGCATGCACGCGGCCGACGCCGCGTGCGCGACCGCCAGCGTGCAGAGCAACAGGCCAATTACCGCGGATCGCGTAATCATGGGCTAGAGCGCTCCGGCTAGGAATAAAGCTCGCTGTGCTGCACCGTTGGTTCGAATTCGAGGAGAAAGTCCGAATCCTCCGGGTAGTACTTGGCACGCGCGATATCGGCGCCGGCGAATGCCTGGATGGACTTGAGCGAGTCCCAGTAGGTCAGCGTCGTGAAATGAGTGACCTCGCCGTCCGTGCGCCGCAGGATGTAGGCGGCGATGTTGCCGGCCGTGCCGCGGTAGTCCGGGAGCGCGCGCTGCTGCAGGAACGCCAGGTAGTCGTCGGCTTTTTCGGTCGGCGTGATGCCGTGCCACAGTCGCGCTATCACGACGTGCGAACCTCGCAGCATGGCGACTGTGGGGTGTAGGCCATCAACTCTACTTCGTAGCACCTGCTTCGTACAGCTTGAGCCGTTGCTGCGCCCCATCCAGCACGGGCGAAGCTTCGACGGTATGACCAAATCGGGCGCGTCTGGTGTCGCGAATCTTGGCCACGTAGATTGCGCATTGCCTGAGTTGACCGTAGAGAGACTCTCGCTTGGTCTTGCGCGCGTCAATTTTCGCCAGTATCGCATCGCGTTCGGCGCTGAGCGTTGCGCCGGCCTTGCCTTCCATCTCGCGGACGGCCAGGCGCTCGGCTTCGACCGCTGCGTGTTGCTGCAGCAGCGCGTTACCTTCGGCGTCCAGGCTAGCCTTCCGGGCTGCGCTGTCTGCCGACCACTGCTTAAGTCGGTTGACCGCGGCTTCCCGTTGCTCCGGCGGCACCGAGTTCACCGCCGCACTCTGGCTGCTCAGCTCGCGCGAGTCTGCCTCGAAGGCCACCTGTTTTTCCTTGTACTTGGCCAGCGCGTCCAGATACTGTCGATTGATCGCGGCATACTGCGCCTTGCGCGGGCCCAGCACCGCCAACTCTTTTTTCTGGCGCTGATCCAAGGCCGCGGCTTCCCTCGCCAAGGCGGCACCCTCCCGGTCCAGCGCCGCGGCGTCTGCCATCAGTTCGGCCAATGCGGCTTCGCCCCCGCGCGTCGCCTGCTTGAGATCGGATTCGCTGTTCAAGCTCGCAATTGACGGAAGGGACCGCAGCCCCCGCGACGTAGTGAACTCCTCGGCGGCAACGCTGGAACAAAGCGCCAGTGCCAGCGAAAGAACGGTTACTGGAAGCTTCATCGACTGATTCTCCTGACCATTGCGCTGGGCGAATCATAGCGCCGTCTTGCAGCCGTTCGCTCAACCGGCCGGTCAAGGCGCCGGCTCGCCGCCCTCCGGTCCCCAAAACACGACCCAGGTCGAGAAGTCGGCCGAAAAATCCTCAAAACGGTGCTCCATGCCGGCGGCCACGAAGAAGCAGGCGCCCGCTTCGAACGGGTAGCGATCGCCCTTGATTACCAGCGAACCGGTGCCCGACTGGATGAAGTACAACTCGTCCTGCGAGTGCGGGGTCTGTGGGTCGCCACCAATCGGCGCATACAGTTCGACCGACATCGAGCCATGGGCCAGCGCGAGCGCAAAGCGTTCGCCGCCCGGCCATTTCTCGCTGGCCGGGCCGGGAAGTTTTTGCAGCAATTCGGCGACCGTCACTTTCATGACTGCTTCAGCCCCGCGCCCTGCCGCTACTTCGCGTTCGCGTGCAAGGCGGCGCGGCGCTCCAGACTTTCCTTCGGCCACAGCGCGGAGGCCTGGTAATACTCCGGCACGGCCGGCGTTGCTGGCGGCAGGATGACCCAGGGTTGCTTGGAAGCGGTAAAGATGTGGATGTCGGGCGGGAATCGGTCAGGTTCGTCGAGGGTGCCGACGCGAACGAAGCGGACCGCATCGCCGGCGCCGGCATAGTTGCTCCACAGGGCGATCCGGCAGACCGGGCAACGGGCGATCCGCTGGCCCTTGCCGCTGTTGGAGGGCG
>JBAZBG010000416.1:0-3011 GCA_041671585.1 Arenimonas sp.
CGCACCCTCGGTCCTGGCGGCCACGCGTCCGCCACCGGCGCCCGCCGGACGTGGCCCGCTGCGCCTGATCGCGGTCATTCTCAGCCTGGCGGCCTGCTGGCTGGCCAGCGACTTGCTGGTCCCGGTGATGTTGGCGATGTTGCTGGCCTTGCTCGCAAATCCGCTGGTGACCCGCCTCAATCGCCTGTGGATTCCGCGCTGGCTGGGAGCGATGGTGGTGGTGCTCGGCGGACTGGCCCTGTCGGTTTGGCTGGCCGGCTTGCTGGTGGCGCCGGCCACCGAATGGATCAAGCAGGCGCCGACCGAATTGCGCCAGCTCGCGCCCAAGCTCAAAAGCCTGACCAGGCAAGTGGAGCAGGCCAACAAGGCCGCCGCCTCGCTGGTCACTGCCGCCGGCGCTGCGCCTGCCGCCAGCAACGTCGCGGCCGACGCGGAGAAACCGCGGGCGCCGAACGTCTGGTCGCTGCTCGCCAATACGCCGCGCATGCTGGCCTCGGTGCTGGCGGTGGTGCTGCTGGCGTTTTTCTTCCTGGTCTATGGCCAGTCGCTGCAGCGACACGCGATCGCGCGCCTGGCGGGCGCGGAACAGAAGAAACTCACGGTAGACATTCTGCGCACGATCGAAAGCGACTTGTCGCGCTACGTGCTGACCATCACCGTGATCAACATCGCGCTTGGCCTGGTGCTTACTTTCGGCCTGTACTGGCTCGGCCTGGACATGTCCGACGCCCTGCTCTGGGGCACGCTGGCGGCGGTGCTGAACTTCGTGCCTTACGTGGGTCCGCTGACCGGCGTGATCGCCCTGGCCGTGGTCGGCGTGGTGGCCTTTGATCAACCGGCGCAAATGCTGGTGCCGCCGGCGCTGTACCTGGGCCTGCACGTGCTTGAGTCGCAGTTCCTGACGCCGGTCATCCTTGGCCGACGAATGGCGATTTCGCCGTTGGTACTACTGCTGTGGCTGATGTTGTGGGGTTTTTTGTGGGGCATCGCCGGACTGCTGCTGGCGGTACCGATGCTGGCCAGCGCCAAGATCTTCGCCGAGCGGGTCGACGGCTGGCAAAGCTGGGCCAAAGTCATCGAATAGGGACACTTCGCTCATGCTCATGCGTCGCGCCCGCGTTACCCTAGCACCATGAAAATTGCTCCAAGAGCGCTGAGCCTGGACCTGGATGACACGCTGTGGCCGATCTGGCCGGTGATCGAGCGCGCGGAAGCGGCGCTGCAGGACTTTCTGCGCGAACGCTGCCCGCGCACGGCCGACAAATACCCGATCCCGCTGATGCGCGAATTGCGCGAACGAATCGCTGCCGAGCACCCGCAGTACGCGCACGACTTCACCCGGCAACGCAAGCTGTCGCTGCAACATGCCTTGCGCAGTGCCGGCGATGACGAAGCCCATGCCGAGGATGCGTTCACCGCGTTCTATTCGGCGCGCAATCGCATCGAATTCTTTCCCGATGCGCTGGCCGCGCTCGACCGGCTGGCCGCGCGCTGGCCGATCGCGGCGCTGACCAATGGCAACGCCGACCTGCAACAAATCGGTATCGCCGACCGCTTCGCGGTGTTCGTGGCCGCGCGCGAAGCCGGCCACGCCAAGCCCGATGCGCCGATCTTCCACGCCACCTGCTCGCGCCTGGGCCTGGCGCCGCACGAGGTGCTGCACGTCGGCGACGATCCGCTGCTCGACATCGCCGGCGCCTCCTGGGCCGGCATGCGCACCTGCTGGATCAACCGGCGCGACGAGCCGTGGCCCGAAGCCCTGCCCGCACCCGATCTTCAATTCACTGCCCTGGACGCACTGGCCGATTGGCTCGATGCGCATCACCCTGCCACGGAGAATGCATGACCCTGCCCTCTTGTTTCGTTATTGCCGGCGTGGTCGACAACGTCTGTCCCTTGATCGTGATCGATCGCGCCAGCTACCCGGGGTGGCAGGCCGCGCAATCAACGTCCACGCTGGCCTGGCTGGACGCCAATTCCTTCACGCCCAGTCCCGGCTGTTTCCTGCTGGTACCCAATGCGCAGGGTCAACCGCTGTTCGTGATTGCCGCCGTCGCCGATGCCGGCGATCCGCTGGCGCTGGCGCACTTGCCGATGCAGCTGCCGGCCGGCACCTACGCGCTGCAGCCCGACTCGCCGGTAAGGATGGACCCGGCATTGCTGATGCTCGGCTGGGGCCTGGGCGCCTACCGCTTCGATCGCTACGTGACGCCAAGCCGGCCGGCGGCGCGACTGGAACTGCAGAATGCCGAGGTCGAAAACAGCGAAGCCTTCGCCGAGCTGCGCGCCAGCCTGCTGATCCGCGACCTGGTCAACACACCGACCGAGCACATGGGTCCGGCCGACCTGGAAGCGGTCGCGAACCGCCTTGCGCAGGCCTATGGCGGCCAGCTCAAGGTCATTGCCGGCGACGATTTGCTGACCCTGAATTTTCCGACCATCCACGCGGTCGGCCGCGCCAGTCATCGTGCGCCGCGCCTGATCGAACTGAACTGGGGCGATGATGCGCACCCGCATGTGTGCATCCTGGGCAAGGGCGTGTGCTTCGACACCGGCGGCCTGGACATCAAGTCGCACGACGGCATGCGCAACATGAAAAAGGACATGGGCGGCGCGGCCCATGCCTTGGCGCTGGCGCAGCTGGTGATGGGCCGGCAGTTGCCGATCCGCCTGACGCTGCTGATACCGGCCGTGGAAAATTCAATCGGCGGCAACGCCTTCCGTCCGGGCGAGGTGATCATCACCCGCCAGGGCCTGAGCGTGGAAGTGGACAACACCGATGCCGAAGGCCGCCTGGTGCTTTGCGACGCGCTCGCCTATGCCGCCGAGAAGAAGCCGGCGCTGATCCTGGATTACGCCACGCTGACCGGCGCCGCGCGCATCGCGCTCGGTCCGGATCTGCCGGCGCTGTTCTGCAATGACGAGGCGCTGGCCGCCGACTACCTCGCCGCCGGTGAACGCAGCCGCGACCGGGTCTGGCGCATGCCGCTGTGGCGTCCGTACCTGAGCTA
>JBAZBG010000417.1:0-3010 GCA_041671585.1 Arenimonas sp.
AGCCGCGATGCTCTTGGCTTTTCGCGCCTCTATTCACCGCCCAGAACTCCCGCGCGGCCGCCGGAGGTGGGCATCCTCCGCCGCGTCCACTCGAAAACATCCTGTTTTCCAGTGGCCGCCGCTCCTGCCATCCATGGCCCGCTCGGCAGAGGATGCCCACCCCCGACGTCCCCTGCTACGGATCGTCTCTGTCTCATGGAGCGACAGCCAAAGCATTGCTCGGTTCGGTTTGACACGCCGTGCCAAGGGCTCTTTGCTCGTCCAAATTGAACAAGCCCGACCTCACAGAGTGGACGTCGGACCCGGGGAGTGATTGCGACAAGCCGGCCAGGGATGGCCGGCGCGGGCATGGAAACAGGATGTTTCCCATGCCCGAAAAGCAATCACTCCCCGGGGCCGGCGGCCGAGCGCTGGTTCTGGGCGGCGAGTCGGAGAGCAGAAGCCCAGAGCTTCGCGGCTGGCTTCTAAGAGACGAATGTCTGGTCAGCCGCTCCTACAGGGTGTCTTCGCCAGCGGCGCGCTGGGCGTAGAAGGTTTGGCGGAATTCGGCGAAGCGGCCAGCGGTGATGGCTTCGCGGATTTCGCGCATCAGTTGCTGGTAGTAGTGCAGGTTGTGGATGGTTGCCAGCATCGAGGCCAGGATTTCGTTGCAGCGGTCCAGGTGGCGCAGGTAGGCGCGGGTAAAGCCATTGGCGCAGGTGTGGCAGGTGCAACCCGGTTCGATCGGACGCAGATCCTTCTCGTTCTTTGCGTTGCGGATGCGGACCTGGCCGAAGTGCGTGAAGTAGTGTCCGTTGCGCGCATTGCGCGTCGGCATCACGCAATCGAACATGTCGATGCCGCGGGCGACCGCTTCGACGATGTCCTCAGGTTTTCCGACGCCCATCAGGTAACGCGGCTTGTCGTCGGGCAACTGCGGGCAGATTGCTTCGAGCGTGTGCTCGCGCTCGGCCGCCGGCTCGCCAACCGCCAGGCCGCCGACGGCATACCCGTCGAACCCGATCTCCTGTAGCCCCTGGGCCGAACGCGCGCGCAGATCCGCATAGGTCCCACCCTGCACGATGCCGAACAAGGCGGCATCGTTGCCCGCGTGCGCGGCCTTCGAGCGCGCCGCCCAGCGCAGCGACAACTCCATCGAATCGCGCGCCTGTTGTTCCGTTGCCGGATAGGGCGTGCACTCGTCGAAGATCATCACGATGTCCGAGCCGAGTACACGCTGGATGTGCATGCTCTCCTCCGGCCCGAGGAAAACTTTGGCGCCGTCGACCGGTGAGGCGAACGTCACGCCCTGCTCGGTGATTTTGCGACGCTTGGCCAGCGACCACACCTGGAAGCCGCCGGAGTCGGTCAGGATCGGCCGCTTCCAGCCGGTGAACCGATGCAACCCCTCGTGCGCGGCTATGACCTCCAGGCCGGGGCGCAGGAACAGATGGAACGTATTGCCCAGGATGATTTCTGCGCCGATGGCTTCGATGTCCACCGGCTTCATGGCCTTGACCGACCCGTACGTCCCGACCGGCATGAACGCCGGCGTTTCGATCGTGCCACGCGGGAAAGTCAGCCGGCCGCGGCGCGCGCCGCCGTCCTCGCCGAGCTTTTCGAAGCGCATGCGACTCATGCGGACAGCTCGGGGTAGAGCAACATTGCGTCTCCATAGGAAAAGAACCGGTAACGCTCGGCCACCGCGTGCCGATACGCCGCCAGAATCCGCTCGCGGCCGGCAAAGGCGGAAACCAGCATCAGCAGCGTGCTTTCCGGCAAGTGGAAATTGGTCAGCAGCGCGTCCACCGAACGGATCCGGTAACCGGGGAAGATGAATATCTGGGTATCGCCGGTGAACGGTCTCAGCTCGCCCTCGCGCATCGCCGTTTCCAGCGAACGCACCACCGTCGTGCCCACGGCGATGACCCGGCCACCCGCCGCTTTCACTCGCGCCACTTGCGAACACAATCCGGCGCCGACATTGAGCCATTCGCGATGCATCACATGGTCGCCGAGCTTTTCGCTGCGCATCGGCTGGAACGTGCCGGCGCCCACGTGCAGCGTGACGTGTCCGAATTCGATGCCCCGCTCAGCCAGCTCCTGCAACAACGGCTCGTCGAAATGCAGACCGGCCGTGGGCGCCGCCACCGCGCCGGTGTGCCGGGCAAAGACAGTCTGGTAGCGCTCGTCATCGCTGATGTCGGCTTGCCGCCGAATGTATGGCGGCAACGGCATGCGGCCCGCGCGCAGCAGTATTTGCTCCAGCGGTTCGTCGCTGTCGAAGCGCAGCTTATAGAACTCGTCCTCGCGCCCGAGCACGGTCAGCTCGGTACCGTCGTCGAGCCGGATGCGCGAATTCGGTTTCGGCGACTTGCTGGCGCCGATCTGGGCCCGCACCTCGTCGGTGGCGGTAATGCGTTCGAGCAGGATTTCCACCCGGCCGCCCGACTCCTTGGCGCCGAACAAGCGCGCCGGGATGACCCGGGTGTCGTTGAACACCAGCAAATCCCCGGGGCGCAGGAACTCGGGCAGGTCGCGGACCATGCGATCGCTGAATTCGGCCGCGCCTGGAGGCACCACCAGCATTCGACTTGCGGAGCGCTCGGAAAGCGGGGCCTGCGCCACCAGTTCAGGCGGCAGGTCGAAATGGAAGTCGGATTTTTTCAAGACGGGCGGCAACGGGACGGGCGCGCATTATCCGGCCTGGGTCGGCCGACAACAAATCCGGACGCTTTGGCGGCAACCGCAGGCCTGGATTTCAAACGACGGGGGTTACGCCCGCCTTGGCGGGATGGTAATATTGCCGTAAGTAGTTGTTTTTATTAAATTCGGCGGGCAATTCGCACCGCCCTCGCGGACCTGTTCCAGGTCTTGGAGAACAGCATGAACCTGATCGACCTTTTGAAGCCGCTGCGCAACCATGCCGGCGCGGTCCGCACTCCCGGCCTTGACGACGCCACCTTGCTGCGCCTGGCCGAAAAATTCCCGGACCTTACGGCTGCCGCGCGCGCGTCGGCGGCGGAATACG
>JBAZBG010000418.1:0-3010 GCA_041671585.1 Arenimonas sp.
TGGCCGGTGTAGGTATACGGCATGATCTCGCCCAGCGGCGCGCAGGCCCGGCGCAGCTCGTAGCCCAGTTGTCCGTCGGCGCCGAGCAGCAGGATTTTCATGACACGAACTCCGGCAGGCGCTGTGCGGCAATGTCGTCCAGGAAGGGCAAGGCGGCATCCTTGTCGGACAACAGGGGCTCGCTGACCGGCCAGTCGATCGCCAGGCGGGCGTCGTTCCAGCGGATGCCGGCATCGTCCTCGCGCGAGTACGCCGCCGTGCACAGGTAATGAAAGACGGCGCGTTCGGACAGCACGACGAACCCGTGCGCAAACCCTTCCGGAATCCAGAACAGTCGTTTGTTGTTCGCGCTCAGCACCACCGCCGCCGATTGTCCGAAGGTCGGCGAGCCGCGGCGGATGTCCACCGCCACGTCGTGGACTTCCCCTTCCAGCACGCTGACCAGCTTGCCCTGCGCGCGCGGCCACTGGTAATGCAGTCCGCGCAGCACGCCGCGCTCCGACATCGACACATTGCTCTGGACAAAATCCAGGTCCAGGCCGTGCTGCGCCCAGCGGGTCTTGTTCCAGGTTTCGTAAAACGCGCCGCGACTGTCGGCAAACACTTGCGGCTCGATGATCTTGCAGCCGGGCAATTGCGCGTCGATCAGTTTCATTCGATCTGGCCGTGTTCAAGCAGGCTCAGGAGATATTGCCCGTAGCCGCTTTTGGCCAGCGGCGCGGCGAGCGCGCGCAACTGCTCGGGGGATATCCAGCCATTGAAGAAAGCGATTTCTTCCGGGCAGCACACGCGCAACCCTTGCCGCGCCTCGATCGTCTCGATGAAATTGGAGGCCTGCATCAGCGACTCATGGGTGCCGGTGTCGAGCCAGGCATGGCCGCGGCCGAGCTTTTCCAGTTGTAGCGAGCCATCGGCCAGGTAACAGCCGTTGAGATCGGTTATCTCCAGCTCGCCGCGCGCGGAAGGCTTCAGCGTTCCGGCAAAATCGCAGGCCCGCCCGTCGTAGAAATACAGCCCGGTTACGGCATAGTTCGAGCGCGGCTGCGCGGGCTTTTCCTCCAGCCCGACCACGCGTCCCGAGGCATCGAATTCGGCGACGCCGTAACGCTGCGGGTCGCGCACCCAATAGCCGAACACCGTGGCGCCATGCTCGCGCGCGTTGGCGCGCTTGAGCAAGGCGCCCAGGCCCTGGCCGTGGAATATGTTGTCGCCCAGCACCAGGCAGCTCGGCGCGCCGGCAAGGAATTCGCGTCCGATAACGAAAGCCTGCGCCAGTCCCTCGGGCGCGGGCTGCACGGCATACTCGATTTGCATCCCCCACTGCGAGCCATCGCCGAGCAAGCGCTTGAACAACTCCTGCTCATGCGGGGTATTGATGACCAGTACCTCGCGGATGCCGGCCTGCATCAGCACGCTGAGCGGGTAGTAGATCATCGGCTTGTCGTACACCGGCAACAGCTGCTTGCTGATGCATTGCGTGATCGGATACAGCCGGGTGCCGGAGCCGCCGGCAAGTACGATGCCCTTGCGTTGCATGTTCAAGCTCCCTGCCCCATGCGTTCCATGCGATAGCTGCCATCGAGTACGCGCTGCACCCAGCCGGCGTTGTCCAGGTACCAGTCGACGGTTCGCGCGATACCCTGCTCGAATGCGACGGTTGGCGCCCAGCCCAGCTCACGCTTCAATTTCGTTGCGTCGATGGCATAGCGGCGGTCATGGCCCGGCCGATCCTTGACGAAGCTTATCTGCGACGACCGCGGCTGGCCATCGGCGCGCGGGCGACGCTGGTCGAGCAGTCCGCAAATCGCCTCCACCACCTGGATATTCGTCCGTTCGGCATCGCCACCCACGTTGTAGGTTTCACCAACGCGTCCGGCCTCGAGCACGCGTCGGATCGCGGCGCAATGATCGTCGACGAACAACCAGTCGCGAACATTGAGCCCGTCGCCATACACGGGCAACGCGTCGCCGGCGATCGCCTTCTGGATGATCAGCGGTATCAGTTTTTCCGGAAACTGGTACGGGCCGTAGTTGTTGGAACAGTTGGTGGTCAGCACTGGCAGGCCGAAGGTGTGGTGGAAGGCGCGCACCAGATGGTCGGAGGCCGCCTTGCTGGCCGCGTACGGCGAATTCGGCGCATACGGTGTTTCCTCGGTGAATGCGCCGTTCGCTCCCAGCGATCCATAGACCTCGTCGGTGGACACATGCAGGAAACGAAATGCATCGCGCTCGCCTGCCGTCAGGTCCCGCCAGTAGTCACGCGCTGCTTCGAGCAGGCCAAGCGTGCCGACGACATTGGTGTTTACGAATGCAGCGGGACCATCGATGGACCGGTCGACGTGGCTTTCGGCTGCGAAATTGACGATCGCTTCGGGCTTGTACTGGGCAAGCACCGAGCCGACGAGGGCCCGGTCGCCAATGTCGCCATGGATGAAGACGTGCCTGGGATCGTCTTCCACCGATTGCAGCGTGTCGCGGTTGCCGGCGTAGGTGAGCGCATCCAGGTTGACGATTTGCACGTCGCCGAGGGACAGGGCCTCAAGCACGAAATTGCCGCCAATGAACCCTGCGCCGCCGGTAACCAGCCACGATTTCATCAAAGACTCCGAAATGGGCGAGCAAGATGCGCGCCCGGCGTACTCATTTTGTCAGGTTCACGGCAAACCCGCACCCTAGCCAATCCACGAGCGCTTTCGCGCCAGCCAGATAGCGGCCGCCGAGAACACCACCATCGATCCGGTCACGATCAGGAAACCACTCAACCCGCTCCTGAAAAAACCGAGTTCGAAGTTCATGCCCATGACCCCGGCGATCAACGCAAGCGAGCCCATCAGGACGGTAACGAAGGTCAGCGCGCGCATCGTTTCGTTGGTCTTCTGCGCGGCGCGCGCGGACAGCAACTCGAACGAACCAATCACCAGATTGCGGGCATTGTCGAGTTCATCCTCCACCCTTTCGTAACGCAGGTTGAGCGCCTCGAAATGCGGCTTGGCTTCCGGCTGTTCGGTAG
>JBAZBG010000419.1:0-2999 GCA_041671585.1 Arenimonas sp.
GGTTGGCGAGGAGGACGAGGAAGGGATTCCGGAGGAGATTGCCGACGAAGACTCGGACCGCAACGAGGCTCGGATCGAAACGAGGACCCGCATCGAGCGCAAGCGCTACCTGCACGCCAGCACCCAGCGCACCGCCGTCCGGCGCGCCGCTTCGGCGCGTCATCGGCGGGTCTATCGCTACCATCGCTATCTGCGCAGCGCCGGTCCGTTCTATCGCAAGAATCTGCGCCGGCGGCTGCCGCCGGCAGAAAACGTGGAGGAGTGAGCTGACCTGGATCGAGGGCGCAGCGCGCGCCTGATGCCGGCCAATCCGGAGGAGGGCAACATGGCAATGAAGCTGACCAGTCCGGCCTTCGCCGCCGGCGCACAGATCCCCGCCAGATTCACCTGCGAAGGGGAGGATATTTCGCCGGCATTGAGCTGGCACGCCGTTCCGCATGGAACCCGGAGTCTGGTGCTGATCATGGACGACCCCGACGCGCCGGACCCGGCGGCGCCGAAAATGACCTGGGTCCATTGGCTGCTGTACAACCTGCCGCCCGCGGCCGGTGGCTTGCCCGAGGCGCAGGCCAGCGAGTCGTTGCCACCAGCAACTCGCGAGGGCGTGAACGATTGGGCGCGTACGGGCTACGGTGGGCCCTGTCCACCAATCGGCCGACATCGTTATTTCCACAAGCTGTACGCGCTCGACGTGGAATTGCCCGATCTGGGCGAGCCCGACAAGGCCGCGTTGGAAGCCGCCATGCGCGGGCACGTGCTCGGCGAGGCGCAATTGATGGGCACTTACCAGAAGCGCGGCTAGGCCGGCCGGGAGCATGGAGACCCCTGCCGAGCGACATCGCCTGTTCTTCGCCCTGCTTCCCGACGAGGGCGTGCTCGAAGCAATCCAGCACGCCGCCGAGGACCTGAAGCGTAGTCACAAGCCGCGTGGCAAGTGGACGCCGGCGGAGCGTTTGCACCTCACTCTGGTTTTCCTCGGGGACTTTCCTGCACTTGCCGCAGCCGGTGTCGTGGAACATGCCCTGGCCGCGGGAGACGACGTCGTCATGCCGGGCTTCGAGCTGACGCTCGACAGCGCATCGAGCTTTTCCGGACGGCGGCCACCCTGGGTCCTGCGTTGCGAACAATCGCGAGAAAAATTGCTGCCATTCTGGCGCGCGCTCGCCGCCGGACTGGACAACGCCGGCTTCCGCAAGCCGCCGGAGGCGGACTACGCGCCGCACGTAACCTTGCTGCGCGACGCCGACAAAGCGCTCGAGCCAGTCGCCATCCAGCCTATCCATTGGCGCGTGGACGAGTTCGCGTTGATGCACAGCAGGATGGGGCAGGAGCGCGAATACGTGGTGTTGCGGCGTTGGCCCCTCGGCTAGGCGTCGGCTCGAGGCCGGTACCCGGTTGCCATCGCCGGCGGGGACGGACGGTAATGCCATGGCGGTTGTAGGATAGCCGTGGCGAAAGTTCGACGCGGCCAGCGTCTCAGTAACTGGGGGCAGGAATGAAGATGATGCAGGTGTGGCTGCTTGGATTGGGAATGTTGCTCGCGCCGGCATTGCAGGCGGGCGAGGTTATCCGCTACTCGATATTCATGACTGGCGGCGTCCGGGCGGGAGAACAAGTCGTCACTCGCGACGCCGATGGCCTGGTCAAAGTTCACTTCACCTACAAGGACAATGGTCGCGGTCCAGACTTCGACGAGCAGTTCCGACTGGCGCCGGACGGAACCTTCAGCGAGTACCACATCCAGGGCGCGTCCACGTTCGGCGCGCTGGTCGACGAGCATTTTTCGATCGCCAACGGACAGGCCCGATGGCGCTCCACGTCGGAGAAGGAAACTGGCAAGCCCGCCAGTGGCGGCGCCCTGTACGCGCCACTGAACAGTTCATTCGAAGTCAGCTCGGTTGCCATCGCCGCGCTCGCGGCGAGCAAGGACGGCACCATTCCCTTGTTGCCGAGCGGCAGTCTGAGTCAGAAGAAGCTCGACGAAATCGTGGTCACTCGCGGCGGCCAGAGCCAGCGCGTGCAACTGTTCGCGCAGACCGGTCTGGGCCTGTCGCCCACCTTTCTGTGGGCGACCACTGGCGCCAAGCCCCGGTTCTTCGCCTTTGTCGAGCCGGGCGGTTCGTTCCTGGTCGTCGAAGACGGCTGGGAGGCAAACGGCAAGTTGATGGAAGCGAGCCAGACGGCAGCCGAGGCCAAGCTCTTGCGCGACATGGCCGCGCGGCTGCAACGGCCGCTCGCCGGACTCACGGTCATCAGGAATGCACGGGTGTTCGACAGCGAGAACGCCAGGCTTGGCGCGCCCTCGGACGTGTACCTGTTGCGTGGGCGAATCACGGCCGTGCTGCCGGCCGGCTCGCCCATTCGCGACGCCGACCAGCAGATCGATGCGCAGGGGCGGGTGATGTTGCCTGGATTGTTCGACCTGCACGGGCATGTCAGTCGCTGGGAAGGTGGGCTCAACCTCGCCGCCGGCGTGACCACCGTGCGCGACATGGGCAACAGCAACGTAACCATCAGCCAGATGATCGACGAGACCGCGGAAGGGACATTGCTGTCGCCGCAGATCGTTCCGCTCGGCTTCCTCGAGGGTGAGAGCCCGTTTGCCTCGCGTTCCGATTTTGTCGTCTCCACCCTGCAGCAAGCCAAGGATGCCGTCGACTGGTACGCCGAACGCGGCTACCCGCAATTGAAAATCTACAATTCGTTCCCGAAGGAAATCCTGCGCGACACCGTCGCCTATGCGCACAGCCGTGGCATGCGCGTCAGCGGTCACGTGCCGGCGTTTCTGCGTGCGCAGGACGTGGTCGACTACGGCTTCGACGAGATCCAGCACATCAACCAGGTGCTGCTCAACTTCCTGGTCACGCCCACGACGGATACGCGCAACCTGGACCGCTTCATTCTTCCGGCGGAGAAATTGGCCGACCTGGACTTCGATTCCAAGCCGGTGCAGGACTTCATCGCCCTGCTGGCGAAAAAGCAGATTGTGGTCGACCCGA
>JBAZBG010000420.1:0-2999 GCA_041671585.1 Arenimonas sp.
CATCCGGACATGCTCGAGCAACGCATCGGCCGCCTGGATCGCATCGGCCAGCTCGGCGAGGTGCACCTGCACGTCGCGGCGGTCGCCGGCAGCCCGCAGGAAGTATTGCTGCGCTGGATGCACGAAGGCCTGGATGCCTTCAGCCATGTCGTCGCCGACGGCCGCGAGCTGTTGCGCCGCTTCGGCGAAGAATTGCTGCAACTGGTCGAGCAGGATGTCGACGCCCGCGACGCGGCGCTCACCGGCATGATCCAGCGCTCCCGCGCCACGCATGCCGAACTTGCCCAGTTGATCGCGCAGGGCCGCGACCGCCTGCTCGAGCTCGGCAGCCGCCGTGGTATCGCCGGCAGTGCCCTGCTCGCCGCGTTGCAGGAAGACGATGCCGAACAAGTGCTGGATGATTACCCGCTACGACTGCTCGAAGCCTACGGCATCCACAGCGAACCGCTCGGCCCGCAACTGTGGTTGCTCGATCCCGAATATCTGACCATCGAAGGATTCGAGGAACTCAAGGGCGGACCGCGCTCGGCGACGTTTGATCGCGCCACGGCGCTGGCCCGCGACGACCTTCTGTACCTGCGCGCCGATCACCCGATGTTGCTGTCGGCGCAGGAAATGCTGGTGTCGGGCGAAACCGGCAACGCGGCTTTCCTGATCGACGACAGCCTGCCGCCGCGCAGCGCAATCCTGGAAGCGGTGTACGTCCTGGAATGCATTGCGCCGCTGCGCTTGAACGCGGAACGTTTCCTGCCGGCGTTGCCGATTACCGTCGCCATCGACAGCAAGTTGCAGCTGCGACCCGAATTTGCGCCCAACGAACGCGCCAGCGTCCGCGCCGGCGACCGTCAGTACGATATTTCGCCGATGCGCAAGGTACTGGCCGCCCTGATTCCGCCGATGCTCGAACGCGCCCACGCCGAAGGCGCAGCGCAATGCGCGTTGCGCGCCGACGCGGCGATAGTCGCGGCCGACGCCCTGCTCGGCGGCGAAATACTGCGTATCGAAGCGCTGGCGCGGGTCAACGCCTCGGTGCGCGCCGAAGAGGTCCAGGCGCTACGCGACGAACGCGAACAACTGCTGGCCGTGCTGCCCAATGCCCGGCCGCGACTGGATTCACTGCGGCTGGTCACCAGCACCGATTTCCTGTCGCTGCGCCGCTGAGCCTCAGCGCACCAGGCGCGGCCGCGGCGGCCGGCGCTTCTTGAACGGCGGTTCGCCGCGCCAGTAACGCAGCAGCAGCCAGCCGAACAACATGCCGCCAAGGTGCGCGAAGTGGGCGATGCCGGCAGCGGTGCCGGTAACGCCGAGCACCAGCGAAATCACGCCGAACGCGATCACCAGCGTACGCGCCGACATCGGGATCGGCGGAATCAGCAACATCACCCGCTCATGCGGAAACAGCAATCCGTATGCGAGCAACAGGCCAAGCACGCCACCGGAGGCGCCGATGGTCGGGAAGGGGCTGGCGCCGGCGTTGATCATCAAGGCATTTACTGCGAGCTGGGTGAGCCCGGCGCCGATGACGCAGGTAAAAAAGTAGATCGCAAAGCGGCGTTGGCCGAAGGTGTATTCGATGCGCGCGCCGAATTGATACAGGGCCAGGCCGTTGAAAAACAAATGACCGATCCCACCGTGCAGAAACGCATAACTGACCAACTGCCAGGGCTGGAAGCCGACCGTCAGCGGCAGTCCGTCAGCGCCGGTGCCGGCGGGAAAGTCTCCCCAGGGCCAGAGCGCGAACGGCACCAGCAGCGTCGCTTCGCCCAGCGCCCACTGCAACAGGAAGCCCACGGCCATCGCCCAGAGCAGGCCCTTCGTAACCGGCGGTAATGGATTCACGTCATGGCTCACAGAGAACAAGGCGCCAATGATAGCGTGCCCCGCCCAACCCCCCCCCCCGTTGTAGGAGCGGCTTCAGCCGCGAAAGCCCTTCAAATCGCACCCCCACTCACTTCACCGGCGCCCAGATCATCTCGTCCATCGTGGCCGCCGCGCGCTGCCCGCGCACTCTTCCATTCTCGATCCGCACGCCCTCCGCGCGCAGCCGCTGTTGCTGCTCGGCGAATTGGGCATGGTCCGGCGGAAACGCGATACGACCGTCGGAACGCAGGATGCGATGCCAGGGCAACTTCGGGTCGTCGTTTTCCGAGAGCATGCGCGCTACCAGTCGCGCCCGGCCGGGCAGGCCGGCGCGGCGCGCTATCTCGCCATAGCCCGCGACCTGGCCGCGGGGAACCGCGCGAATGGCGGCGAGTATCTTCTCGGCGGCAGACTTTCCGGGCATGCCGGTTTAGGATACGTCAGTCAAAGGCAGGAAAATCATGCAGAACTTCGAAAAAATTCGCAGCTCCATCCAGGGCAAGTACAAGATCACCGCGCGCGATCCGTACATGATCTGCGTCGAGCTTTCGCTGGCCCAGGGGCGCCGCCACCAGAGCATCTTCCTGGCTGAAATCGAGGACGACGACGGCCGCAAATATCTTCGCGTCAGCACCGTGATCGCGCCCATGACCGGCCTGGATGCCCGGCGCATGCTCGCATTCAACTGGCAGAGCCGCGTCGGCTACATGGCCATTGGCGAACTCGATTCGGTGCCCTACCTGCAACTGTGCGAGAACCGTCCTTACGACAGCCTCACCGGCAGCGAAGTCGACCGGCTGATCCTGGAAATCGGCGGCACCGGCGACAACCTCGAGCGCATGCTCTCCGCCGGCGGCGACCTTCTGTAACCGAGAACATGTGGGAGCGGCTTTAGCCGCGATAGCTTTTCGCGACCTATCGCGGCTAAAGCCGCTCCTACAGTGCTGCTTATGCCCAGCCGAGGTTCTTGAGCAGGTGCACCAGCAGCCAGGCGATGCCGCCGGCGGCGGGAATGGTCAGGATCCACGCCCAGACGATGCGTTCGATCACCGTCCACTTCAGCGCGCGTGGATTCTTGGCGAAGCCGACGCCCATGATCGCGGTGGAAATGCTGTGCGTGGTCGACACCGGCATGCCGA
>JBAZBG010000421.1:0-2983 GCA_041671585.1 Arenimonas sp.
TGCCGTCGGTCGACGAAGCCGGTGAAACCGCATTGATGTTTTTCGATGGCGACTTCAGCCATGCGATCCGCAAGGGGCCGCTGCTGCAGCGCGACGAGGCCTCGACCCGGGCGCTGTTTGCTCCCGAAAAGATCACCGCGCGCACGCCGGGCAAGGATGAGCTGGCCTTGGCCACGGCCACACTGGCGGCCCTGTCGGGCGATCCCCTCGCCTATGCCCGCGTCGACCTGATTCGCGCCGCCGATGGCTCGCCGCGGGTGCTGGAATTGGAGCTGACGGAGCCGTCGCTGTTTTTTCCGTATGGGGAAGGGTCGGCGGAGCGGTTTGTGGCGAGGTTGGGGCGAAGGGTTGCGGGGCGGTTGGGTGCGGCGGTGTAGGGAATCGCGGCTGAAGCCGCTCCCACTAGTTAGGGCGCTCCTACATGGGGCGATGGGTTCGGTTAAAATGTGGGACTAATTGGGCTGGTGGCCCTGCCGCAGGAACTCCGTCAATGAAAATTCTGGTCGCCTACAAGCGCGTTGTGGACTACAACGTGCGCATCCAGGTCCGCCCCGATGGTTCGGGCGTGGTCACCGAGGGCGTCAAGCTCTCGGCCAATCCTTTCGATGACATCGCGCTGGAAGAAGCCCTGCGCTTGCGCGACAAGGGCCTGGCGACGGAAGTGATCGTCGCCACCATCGGTCCGGCCGATTGCCAGGCGCATCTGCGCAATGGCCTGGCCATGGGCGCAAACCGCGCCATCCACGTGGTCAGCGAACAGGCGGTGCAGCCGCTGACCGCGGCGCGCGTGTTGCTCAAACTGGTCGAGAAGGAACAGCCGGGCCTGGTGCTGCTCGGCAAGCAGGCGATCGACGACGACGCCAGCCAGACCGGACAGATGCTCGCCACCTTCTGGGGCCGGCCGCAGGCGACGTTCGCCGGCAAGGTCGAGATCAACGGCAACACCGCGCGCGTGACCCGCGAAGTCGATGCCGGCCTGGAGATCCTGGACGTCGATTTGCCGGCGGTGATCACCACCGACCTGCGTTTGAACGAGCCGCGCTTCATCAAGCTGCCCGACATCATGAAGGCGAAATCCAAACCGATGGAAACGCTGCAGATCGCCGACCTGGGCGTGGCCAGCGATCACATGCTGACCACCACGCATTTCGCGCCGCCGTCCAAGCGCAGCAAGGGCGTGATGGTGAAAGACGTGGCCGAACTGGTGTCGGCACTCAAGGCCAAGGGCCTGGCGTAATCAAGGAAAATCCATGAGCAAAGTCCTGATCATCGCCGAGCATCTGAACGGCAAACTCAATTCCGCGACGGCGCGTTGCGTCACCTGCGCGACCGCCATCCACGCCGAGAGCATCGACATCCTGGTGTTGTCGGATGCGCCGGACGCGGTCGCCGCCGAAGCCGCGCAGATCGCCGGCGTCAGCCGGGTCATCACCATTGCCAATCCCGCCAATGCGCATGCGCTGGCACAAGTATTGGCGCCGCAGATCGCCAAGGCCGCGGCCGGTTACTCGCATGTATTCGCGGCGTCGACCACCTTCGGCAAGGACCTGATGCCCTGCGTGGCCGCGCTGTTGGGCACCGCCCAGGTCAGCGATGTGATGGCGGTGGAAGACGCGCACACCTTCAAGCGCCCGATCTACGCCGGCAACGCGATCATCACGGTCAAGGCGCCGACCGACAAGCCAGTGGTCGCCACTGTGCGCACGGCCTCGTGGCCGGCAACGGCAGGCGGCGGCTCGGCCAGCATCGAAGCGCTGAGCGTCGATGTCGCGCTACCCACGCACACGCGATTCGTCGAACTGCAACAAGGCAAGAGCGATCGTCCGGACCTGCAGAGCGCCCGCAAGGTGGTTTCCGGCGGGCGCGCACTCGGCTCGGCCGATGCGTTTTCGATCATCTATTCGCTGGCCGACAAGATGGGCGCGGCCGTGGGCGCGTCGCGCGCCGCGGTCGACGCCGGTTACGTGCCCAATGAATTGCAGGTCGGCCAGACGGGAAAGATCATCTCGCCCGATCTGTACGTGGCCATCGGCATTTCGGGCGCCATCCAGCACCTGACGGGCATCAAGGACGCGGGCACCATCGTTGCGATCAACAAGGACGGCGATGCGCCGATCTTCGAGATCGCCGATTTTGGTCTGGTCGGCGATTTGTTCCAGATCCTGCCGGAGCTGGAGAAAGCGCTCTAAGGCGGCTGCGGTTCAGGCAAATGCCCTAGAATCAGCTCGTCCCCCCCGGCGCCTGCTTGATGAAGAAACCGCTCTGGATTCCGAGCCAGGACCGCGCCGACCGTGCCAACCTGAGCCGGTTCATGCGCTTCGTCCGCACCGAGGTCGGCAACGCCGACCTCAATAGCTACGCGCCGCTGTATCGTTTTTCAATCGAACAGCCCGCCACCTTCTGGACCTTGCTCTGGGACTTCATCGGCATACGCGGCAGCGGTGAACGCACGCCGGTACTGCTCAATGGTGACAGCATGGCTGACGCCACCTGGTTTCCCGGTGTCAGCCTGAACTTCGCGCAGAACCTGTTGCGCTTCGACGATGATCGCATCGCCATCCGCTGCCATGATGCCGAAGGCGAACACCCGCCCGTCAGCTACGCGCAACTGCAGCGCCGTGTTGCCGCGCTCGCCGCGGCCATGCGCGCGAGTGGCGTCGTGGCCGGCGACCGGGTGGCGGCCGTGTTGCCGAACGTGCCCGATGCGCTGATGGCGATGTTGGCCTCGGCCAGCCTCGGCGCAACCTGGTTCGCCTGCCCCGCCAGCCTGGCGCCGGAAGATGCGGCCCGGGTGATCGCGGCGCTGACGCCGAAGATGCTGTTCATCGGCGAGCAAGCCGCCGGTCTGGAAACGGCGCTGCCGCCGATCGCAACGGTTGTCTTTATCGCCAGTCACGTCGCGCCTTCCAGCGCACCAGCAGGCACGCTCGCGTTGCCGGAATGGATCGCACCGTTCGCCGATGCCGAACTCGAGTTCACGCCG
>JBAZBG010000422.1:0-2977 GCA_041671585.1 Arenimonas sp.
CTTGCGTCCATCGTGGACGGGCCGATCAGGCGAATGGTCGAACCTTGGTGCAGGGTATTCCACCATTGCACGGCGAAATGCACGATCGGCACATTGATCAGGCCGATCAGCGCCAGGAAACAGGCCGCGCGCGCGGCGGCGCGGCGATCCTCGATGGCGTTGTGCAATCCGATCACGCCGACGTACAGGAACAGCAGGACCAGCTCGGAAGTCAGGCGCGGGTCCCAGGTCCACCACGTACCCCAGGTCGGCTTGCCCCAGATGGATCCGCTGGCCAGCGTAATGACCGTGAAGGCGGCGCCGATCGGGGCGCAGGCCATCGCCAGGATCTCGCAGGCCTTGATGCGCCAGACCAGGGCGATGAACGCCTGGATCGCCATCACCACGAAGATGAAAAGGCTCATCCAGGCGGCCGGCACGTGGATGTACAGGATGCGGAAGTTCTCGCCCTGCTGGTAGTCGGCGGGGACCGAGTAGATGGCGCCGTAGATTCCGACCGCCATGGACAGCAGCGCAATCGCGAACGCCCAGGGCGTCCAGCGCGCGGCGAAGCGATCGAAGTTGGGCGGTGAGCCGGTTTGATTGAACCAAAGGATCAGGCGATTCATGAGAGATGATCCACCACAGTCAGGTCAGGGCGATACGCAGGGCGGTGGCCGCGGCTAGCGGGGCGAGGACCAGGGCCAGCGCCAAGCCGGCTGCGAGCAGGAAGATCGCGCCAGACCAGGGAAGTCCTTGGGAAGCAGCCACCACGGCACCGGCGCCGAACACCAGCACCGGTAGAAAAAGCGGTAAGGCCAGCACCGCCAAGAGCATACCAGAGCGGCGGATTCCGACCGTGAGCGCGGCCACGACCGCGCCGATCAGGCTCAGCAGCGGCGTGCCCAGGGCCAGGGAAAAGAGCAGGGGTGGCAACAAGGGCGGCGGCAGATGCAGCAACTCGGCGAAAAATGGCGTCAGCAACAACAGCGGCAGCGAGGTCACGGTCCAGTGCACAGCCACGCGCATCGCGATCAGCCAGGCCAGTGGTACCGGGCTGAGCAGCAACTGTTCCAGGCTGCCGTCTTCCAGATCGCTGCGAAACAGAGAATCCAGGGTCAACAACCCGGCCAGCAGCACCGCTACCCAGAGCACGCCCGGCGCGATGCGCGCGAGCATCGGCGACTCCGAACCCAGGGCCAGGGGGAACAACGCGATCACCATCAGCGCAAACAGCATGGGCTGCACGGCATCGCCACGCCGGCGCCAGACCAGGCGCAGGTCGCGCACCAGCTGGGCCTGGCCGGTGGCGAGCAGGCTCGGTGCGGCGATGCGTGGTGGCGGGAGGGTGGACGCGATGGTCATGCCGTCAATTCCAGAGTGCGGATGCGGACCGGGGGCGCGGCGTAGGCGCCATGCGTGGTCAGCAACACAGCGCCATCTGCTTGGACATGGGCAGTGATGAGTTTGTTCACCAGCGCGATGCCATCCAGGTCGAGATTTGCATAAGGCTCGTCGAGCAGCCACAGCCGGGCTGGCGACAGGCTGAGCCGGGCCAGGGCCAGGCGCTTGTTCTGCCCGGCGGAAAGACGCCGCGCCAGGTTGTCCTCGAAACCGGCGAGGCCGACGTCGGCCAGCGCCTTTTCGGCGGCCAGCTGCGAGTTCTGCATGGCCGCGGTGAAACGCAGATTCTCCAATGCGCTCAGCTCGCCCTTGTGGCCCGGCAGATGGCCCAGGAAGGCGCAGCCGCGGGCGAGATGCCCCTGGTCGACGACCCGTTGCTCGAAGTGCACTTCGCCATCGCTCGCGGCAAGGAGTCCGGCCAACACGCGCAACAAAGTGGTCTTGCCGGTGCCGTTGCCGCCCAGCACCAGCAACGCTTCGCCGGCGCCGAGCGAAAAATCGAGCGGGCCGAAAATACGTTCCTCGTTGCGGGAAAAGCACAGGCCCCGGCATTCGAGCAGGGGCGGGAGGTCGGGAGGGGAAGGATTCATGCCGGGCGGAATGCTACCAAATCCGATTGCGCCCGAAGTTGCGTGAAGTCAAGTTTGACGGGCCGGAGCCGGGCGCTGGTGCGCTCGCGGCCTCGAGTCCGCATAATCCGGAAAGCCCTTACGACCATACCCCAGCCAATGCAGATCGCCAGCAAACTTCCGAAGGTAGGCACCACCATCTTCACCGTCATGTCGCAGTTGGCGATCGAACACGGCGCGGTCAACCTGGGTCAGGGCTTCCCGGATTTTTCCGTGCCGGAATTCCTCGCCGATGAACTGGCCAAGGCGATGCGCGAAGGCAAAAACCAATACGCGCCGATGAGCGGCATCCCCGCCCTGCGCCAGGCCATCGCCGCCAAGACGCTGGAGTGCTACGGCCGGCAAGTCGACGTGGATGGCGAAATCACCGTGACCAGCGGCGCCAGCGAGGCCATCTTCAATGCCGTGCTGGCGGTGGTGCGGCCGGGCGACGAGGTGATCGTGCTCGACCCGTGCTACGACTGCTACGAGCCGGCGATCGATCTGGCCGGTGGACGGGCCGTTCATGTTTCGCTCGATCCGGTGGATTTCTCCGTCGACTGGCAGAAGGTCCGCGAGGCGATCAGCGCGCGCACGCGGATGCTGTTCATCAATACGCCGCACAATCCGTCCGGCGCGATGCTCACTGCGTATGACATGGTGACGCTGGCGGACATCGTCCGTGACAGCGAGATCATCCTGCTCGCCGACGAAGTCTACGAGCACATCGTCTTCGACGGCCGGCGCCACGAGAGCGTGTTGCTGTATCCGGAACTGGCCGAGCGCAGCTTCGTCATTTCAAGTTTCGGCAAGACGTATCACTGCACGGGCTGGAAGATTGGCTATTGCATTGCGCCGGCGACGCTGACCGCCGAGTTCCGCAAGGTGCATCAATACAACACGTTCTGCAGTTTCGCGCCGGCGCAATGGGCGTTTGCGGCAATGCTCGAACAACATCCGGAACACTATCGCGGCCTGGGCGCGTT
>JBAZBG010000423.1:0-2977 GCA_041671585.1 Arenimonas sp.
TTACCTACGTTTCGCCGGGTGGGACGTTCTTCAACGGCTACTACAACTATGTCAACAAGAGTAACGACGACCACTCGCTGCTTGGCACGGATGGGGTGTTGGTAACCCAGGACATGGATCGCACGGCGACGTCGGCCGGCGTGTCCGTGAGCCTGACGCCGAGCGACTCGTTTACTGCACAGTTCGCTTTCTCGTGGTTGCAGGACGATTTCAATGCCTTGTTTTTCAGCGCCAACCGCCGGCGTTACGAGGCGCCTGGCAATACGACGATCTTCTATCTGCGCGACGGTTCCAAGTACGACGTCGATACCTATATCTTCAGCGCCGGCGGCGACTGGCAGGTCAGCGATGCGCTGAATTACTCCGCCAGCTTCGTCTATTCGCAGTCAACCGGACACACGGCCAGCGGGCTGATACTCGGATCGCTACCGCAGTTGGACGGCCGCATCGACAACGCCGTGTCCAGCCTGACGCTGGGTGTGCAATACCAATCCAGCCCCAAGGTACGCTGGAGCGGAAATTATGTACTGGACTACTACAACGACGATGCGTTCGGTCAGCTCAGCGGCGGTGTGCATTCAATCATGCTGGGGCTGAGCTTCGTTTTCTAGGGGCCCCGCGCGGAGTTTTGAGTCGTCACACAGAGAGCACCCCTCGCTCCAGACGCTGTCGCCGTCCGCGTAGTGTTCCTGCTTCCAGATGGGGGCGCGGTGCTTGACGGCTTCGATGACTGAACGGCAGGCGCGAAAAGCTTCGTCGCGATGTGGCGTGCCGACGGCAACGACCACTGCCAAGTCGCCAACTTGCAGGCGGCCCCGGGCGTGGGCGACGTAGACCTTCATGCGCGGTCCGCATTGCTTCTGCGCCTCGGCGGCCGCCTGCGCAAACACGGTCAGGGCCAGCGGCTCGAACATGTCGTAGCTGACACCGTGCACAGCGCGGTCGTGATTCAGGTCGCGGACCCGGCCGACAAATAGCGATATCCCGCCAAAGCCGGGATCGGAAACGAATTCCAACGCCGCGGTGAGATCGAGCGCGCCTTGCCCGATGTCGACCACCAGACACTTGGCGGAGCCTGCAGCTTTATCCACGGTCAGCCTCCACTCACCGGCGGCAACAGCACCATCTGGCCCTGGACGGGGACCAGATCGCCATCACGCAATATTGCCACTTCGCTCGCAAACGCCGAACGCAACAACAAGCCGGCGCGAAAGTCAGGCCAGTGTTGCTCGCCGTAAGCGAGCACGGCCTTGCGCAGTTCGGACACGCGCGCGCCGTCCGCAATTTCCAGATTGATCTGGGCACTGCTATCCAACTCCCTGAATGCGCCGAACAGACGCAACTCGATTCTCATGACAGCTGGTCTCCCAACAGCGCGCTGGATTCGTGACCCAAGGGGAAAACTTCGACTGCCGTGCCTGCCGACCACAGGGCGTCGCCCTCCGGCAATGTCGCCCAGGCATTGGCCGACAGCAGCGACAGCGTCTTGAATGATTCCTGGCCGTGGACCAGGGACACCTGCAACAATCCATCGGGCGTCAAGCGCAGTGCTGCTTTCTGCAGCAGGCGCACGCCGGGCTTGCCGCGCGCATCGTGCGCCAGCGGCAAGCGCCACGGCTGTTCGTCGGGCAAGCCCAGTTGCCTGCGCAAGGCAGCCTCGACAAAAAAGCGCAGGCCGACGGCGCTCGAACCCGGATTACCCGGTAGCCCGAAATAGAGCTGGCCGCCAGCCAGGCGCGCAAACAGCAGCGGCTTGCCCGGACGCATCGCCACCTTGTGAAAAAGAACTTCGGCGCCGAGCGCCTGCAAGGCCGACGGCACGAAGTCATAGCGCCCCATCGACACCGCCCCGGTGCTGAGGATGATTCCAGCGCCGGCCTGCAGCGCGCGGCCGAGGGCTGCCGCAAATTCGGCAGCGTCGTCGGGCACCGTCTCGTGGTGCGCGAGCTGGGCGCCCGCCGCGTCCACGCGCGCCGCCAGGAACGGGCCGTTGGAGTTGCGAATCTGACCGCAGCGCAGCGCTTGCGCCGGATCGTCGACCAGTTCGCGTCCGGTACACAGCAGCGCCACCTTCGGCCGAAGCGCTACCGCGACTTGGGCAATTCCCAAGCCAGCCAGCAGCATGAGGTGCGCTGCCTGCAACCGGCTGCCAGCGCGCATTGCCAATGCGCCGCGCCGGATATCTTCGCCAGCGCGGCGCACATGTTGACCTGCAGGTACCGAGGTCGCCAGTCGAATGCGCGCGGGTCGCCCATCCGGGCGGCGCAGCACCACCTCGGCGTGTTCGACCGGCACGACGGTGTCGAGTCCGTCCGGAATCCGCGCGCCGGTCATGATCTCCCAGGCCTCGGCGCCGTCGGCGCGTGACAGGCCATCGCCAGCGGCCTGCTCGCCGCGCACGTTGAAGTTGGCGCCCTCGCCTATCTGGCTACCGCTGCAATGCAATGCGAATCCGTCCATCGCTGAATTGTCGAAAGACGGCAGGTCGACCGGGCTGAGGAGATCGTCTGCGAGCACTCGACCCAGCGCATCCGCTACCGACACCGATTCGGCAGGCAACGGCGTGCAATGCGCGCGGATGATTTCCTGGGCTTCGCTGACGCTGATCACAGTCAACCTCCGATGGATGCCAGATGGGGAGTCAGCCCGGTGTCGCCGACATGCAGCCGGTGCCCTATCGACTTGAGGCCCAACTGACTGAGCAGACTGGCCTGCAGTTCGTCAGCCTGGGCGTCGGACTGCAGCAACGGACGCAATGGAATGCCCACGTTCCCGAACAGGCACAGACGCAGGTCGCCGCCGGCGGTGACGCGCAAGCGATTGCAGCCGGCGCAAAAATCGCGGGAGTACGGCGCGATGATGCCGATGCGGCCGGCGTAGCTGTCGTGCGCATACTCGCGGGCGGGCCCGGCATCGGCCGCGCGCGGCAGTGCCCGCCAGCCCGCCGACTGCAGTTGGTCTTCCAACGCCTCGGCCC
>JBAZBG010000424.1:0-2971 GCA_041671585.1 Arenimonas sp.
CGATCGCGCCGAACGAGGCTTCCGGGTTCTTCACCAAGACCGAATGCTTCTGCTTCACCGAGCAGGTGCTCAAGCCCGGCGAAGAACGGCTGATGCCGGTGCGCTTCATCGTCAACCCGTCGCTGCCAAAGGACGTTGGCACGATCACTCTGTCTTATACTTTCTACCTCAACGATTCGGCCACGGCGCAATTGAGCGCACCGGGCACGATTACGACCGGCCGTTCGGCCCCGTAACCGACCGCATCGACCAGACTTCCAGGATTCGGGAAAACTCCATGGCACACGCCCACGACGACGCAAACATCTACTACGTCCCGCACCACAGCCGCTGGCCCTTCCTCGGCTCGATCGCGCTGTTCACGCTGATGATTGGCGTGGCCAACTGGATGAACGGCAACGCCTGGGGCCAGAACGTGTTCTTCGTCGGCCTGGCCATGGTGATCGGCGTGCTCGGCATGTGGTTTGGCGATGTCATCTCCGAGTCGCTGCAGGGCAAGTACAACACCCAGGTCGACAGCTCGTTCCGGATGGGCATGCTCTGGTTCATCTTTTCGGAAGTGATGTTCTTCGCGGCGTTCTTCGGTGCGCTGTTCTACGCGCGGGCTTTCGCCCTGCCCTGGCTGTCCGGCGAAGGCGACGGCGCGCTGACCAACGAATTCCTGTGGAGCGGCTTCACCGCCGGCTGGCCGAGCAACGGACCGGCGGGAATCGGCGGCAGTTTCGAGATCATCCCGGCCTGGGGCGTGCCGCTGCTCAATACGCTGATCCTGCTCAGCTCGGGCGTCACCATTACCATCGCCCACCACGCCTTGCGCGCGGGACGCCGCTCGGCGCTCATGTTCTGGCTGGGCGCGACCGTCGCACTCGGCGCCGTGTTCCTGTATTTCCAGGCCACCGAATACCACGAAGCCTATACCGAGCTGAACCTGACCCTGGGTTCGGGCATCTATGGTTCGACCTTCTTCATGCTCACCGGCTTCCACGGCATGCACGTCACCCTGGGCGCGATCATGCTGTCGGTGATCTGGCTGCGCTGCGCCAAGGGACATTTCAGCCGGGACCATCATTTCGCGTTTGAAGGCGTGGCCTGGTACTGGCACTTCGTCGACGTGGTCTGGCTGGGCCTGTTCCTGTTCGTCTACGTGCTCTGACTCCGGCCTGCTGCCGGGCTGAGCTGACCCTCGAACGCCAAATGCTTTGCAACAGGAAGGGCCGGCATTGCCGGCCTTTCGTTTAGTGGTAGATGCCGTGCGGCTTGATCACGCCGGTGAAGATGCCGAGCGCGACCAGCAGGATCAACGCAACCGAGATGCCGATACGCCAGCTCAGGGATCGCACCGTGCGGTTGGTGGCGCCCTTGTCGACCATCATGTAATACAGCCCAGCGCCCAGGTTCCATACGATCACGATCAGGAAAGCGATGATCAGTAGTTTTTGCATGTTGACGGGCCCATGGATGATGTCGCCATTATCCGCCACGGCCGGTGGCTTGTCGTGAGAGTACGTCTGGCGCTGTTGCTGCTGGCATTGGCGCTGATCGCCGCCTTCGTGTCGCTCGGTCGCTGGCAGCTGCAGCGGGCCGGGGACAAGCAGCAGATGCTCGACGCCGTGGCCGAAGCGCTTGAGCGCAAGCAGGCGCAAGGGCTGGACTCGGTTGCGGCGTCGACCAATGGGGGCTACGTCTGGGTTTCCGGCCGGGGCCGGTTTCGCCCGGCGCCGGTCTTGCTATTGGACAACCAGCGTCGCGGCAATCAGGTCGGTGTGCGCGTGTTCGGCCTGTTTCAGCCGACCCGGGGTCCGACCCTGTTGGTCGACCTGGGCTGGCTGCCGCTGTCCGGCGACCGCCGATTGCCGCGGATTGATTTGCCTGCGGGCGAACAGGCCCTTGCCGGGCTGATGACTCCGCCACCCTCATCGGGGATAGCTCTTGGACCGGCCTACGTGGTTACCGATTCCGGCCAATGGCTGCTGACGCGCGTGGATGCCAGCGCATTGAGCGAAGGCCTGCAGGTCCGGCTCGCGCCGCGTATCCTGCGTCTGGATCCGGCGCTTGAGCTCGGATATGCACGCGACCTGGACGTACTACCCAATACACTGCCTCCCGAGCGGCATCGCGGCTACGCGCTGCAATGGTTTGGCCTGGCGCTGGCGGTGCTTCTGCTTGCCCTGATTTTTGCTTTTCGTCGGCGACAACCATGAATCCGGATCAACCCAATTCGCAACTTCGTTCCCGCCTGACTCTGCTGCTGATCGCGGCGATGTTTCTGAGCTCGTTCTTCATCGCCGCGTTCCTGCGTTTCAGCGGCTGGACGCCTGACCGGGGCAAGAATTACGGCGAGCTGTTGCAGCCGCCGAAGGACCTGAGCGCGTTGACGCTGGTGCGCGCCGATGGCGGGGCCTACGCCTGGGCCCCGGAAAAGAATCTGTGGCGCATCGTGGTGGTGCCCGACAAGGACTGCACGACGGCCTGCGTCACGCTGCTCGACGCACTCCATCGCGTCTGGCAGAACCAGGGGCGCAGGGCCGATCGCATCGATGTCCTGTGGTTCGGCGATTTGCCGGCCGACGGCCCGCGTTTCCGCCGACTGATCCCCATGCAGCCCAACGCCGCGCTGTCCGCGGCGCTGCCCGAGGCCGCCCGCGCGGATGCGCTTCCGGTGTATTTGATCGATCCGAGCGGCTTTCTTGCCCTGCACTACCGCGCCGGCTTCGAGCCGACCGGATTGAGAAAAGACTTGGGAAAACTGGTGAAATGAGCAACACGATCCCGGCCATCAACCCATGAACAGTCCACACCGCCACTTTCATCGCCTGGCCTGGATCGCCGTGCTGCTGGCATTGACGATCGTCGTGTTCGGGGCCTTCGTCCGCTTGTCCAATGCCGGACTCAGTTGTCCGGATTGGCCGACCTGCTACGGCCGTGCCGCGTGGCCCGTGCACGAACAGGACATCGCGCAGGCAAATGCGAG
>JBAZBG010000425.1:0-2967 GCA_041671585.1 Arenimonas sp.
CAGGCAGGTCCGGCAGTCGTCAATATCGAGGCCACGATCGGTCCCGGCCGCCGGTCGCAACTCGCTCAGATGGAACCGGACGAGGGCGAGTCGCAGGTTCCCGATGAAGAGGAAATGCCAGAATTCTTCCGTCGCTTCTTCGGGCAACCCGGCGGCCCGGGCATGCCGATGCCGCAACACCCCCGGGGCGGAACATCATTCGGTAGCGGCTTCATCATTTCCGCCGACGGCTATGTGCTGACCAATCATCACGTCGTCGACGGGGCCAGCGAAGTCATCGTCCACCTGACTGATCGCCGCGAATTGAAGGCCAAGGTCATCGGCAGCGATCCGAACTCCGACATCGCCGTGCTGAAAGTCGACGCCAGCAATCTGCCGGTGCTTCGGCTCAGCGATTCGCGGAATCTGAAGCCGGGTCAGTGGGTCCTGGCAATCGGCTCGCCCTTTGGTTTCGATCACTCCGTGACAGCGGGTGTGGTCAGCGGTCTTGGGCGCCCCAGCCTGGACAGCTCACAACGCTACGTGCCTTTCATCCAGACCGATGTCGCGATAAATCGCGGCAATTCCGGCGGCCCCTTGCTCAATACCAGCGGTGAAGTGGTCGGTATCAATTCGCAGATCTTCAGCAACTCCGGCGGCTACATGGGCGTCAGCTTCGCCATCCCGATCGAGGTGGCGATGAATGCGGTGCGCCAGATCCAGAAGACCGGTCGCGTGAGCCGCGGCCAGCTGGGCGTGCAGGTCGGCGACGTGCAGCGCGACCAGATGGCGGAACTCGGACTGACCCGCGCCAGCGGCGCCTTCGTTGGCGCCGTGCAGAACGACAGCGCGGCCGCCAAGGCCGGAATTCGCGCCGGAGACGTGATCGTCGCCTTCAATGGCAAGGAAATAATCAATTCTTCCGAGCTTCCGCCGTTGGTCGGCGCCATGCCGCCGGGCAGCCGCGCCAACGTGAAGGTGCTGCGCAACGGCAAACCGCTCGACATCGTGGTGGTCTTGAGCACGCTCGACGAAGGCGTGGCCGGTAAGGCCGGATCGACACCAAAGGCCGCACCTGCGCCGACCGCGGACTTGAATGCGTTGGGCATCGTGGTCACCGAGCTGGATCCGGGGGCGCGGGCCAAGTTGGGGCTGGGCGCGAGTGAGGGCGTGCGCATCAGTCGCGTCGCCAGCCTGGCAGCGCGCCAGGCCGGTTTGGCTCCAGGCGATGTGATCCTGCAGGTCGGCAAGACTCCGATTGGCAGCACGGCCCAGTTCGAATCCGCGCTCAAGGGCATCAAATCAGGCGATCGCGTACGGCTGCTCGTGCGCAACGCCGAGAGCACCGGGCTGGTGACCATACCGGCCTCGTAAGGCGTCTAGTCGGCAGTGCCCCGGCCAGCCTGTTCAGGGCGGGCTGCGACCGGGGCCTGCTGTGTTCAGGGCCTGCTGCGTTCAGGGCCTGCTGTGTTCAGGGCTTGTGCGATAATGCCGTGTTCACATCATCAGACGGCCTCGTGCCGCCCCCATGCAGCACATCCGAAATTTTTCCATCATCGCCCACGTAGACCACGGCAAATCCACGCTTGCCGACCGGATCATCCAGATTTGCGGCGGCCTTGAAGCCCGCGAAATGGAAGCCCAGGTACTCGACTCCAACCCGATCGAGCGCGAACGCGGCATCACCATCAAGGCGCAGTCCGTCTCGCTGCCGTACAAGGCCAAGGACGGCCAGGTCTACCAGCTCAACTTCATCGACACTCCCGGCCATGTCGACTTCAGCTATGAAGTCTCGCGGTCGCTGGCGGCATGCGAAGGCGCCTTGCTGGTGGTCGACGCCGCGCAGGGCGTGGAGGCGCAGTCGGTCGCCAACTGCTACACGGCGGTGGAGCAGGGGCTGGAAGTAGTCCCGGTCATCAACAAGATCGACCTGCCGACCGCCGACATCGAAAAGGTCAAGAAGGAAATCGAAGCGGTGATCGGCATCCATGCCGACGATGCCGTGGCCATCAGCGCCAAGACCGGCTTGAACGTGATCGACGTGCTCGAAGCGATCGTGCATCGGATTCCTGCTCCGACACCGCGCGGCAGCGACCAGCTGCAGGCGCTGATCATCGATTCCTGGTTCGACAATTACCTGGGCGTGGTCTCCCTGGTCCGGGTCATGCAGGGCGAGATCAAGCCGGGCGACAAGATCCTGGTCATGACCACCGGCCGCGTGCACCAGGTCGATGCCGTCGGCGTGTTCACCCCCAAGCGTAAGGAACTGGCCAAGCTCGGCGCCGGCGAAGTGGGCTGGGTCAATGCCTCGATCAAGGACGTGCACGGCGCGCCGGTCGGCGACACGCTGACCCTGGCCGCCAACCCATCGACTGAGCCGTTGCCCGGTTTCCAGAAGATGCAGTCACGCGTGTTTGCCGGCTTGTTCCCGGTCGACGCCGAGGACTACCCGGCGCTGCGCGAGGCCCTGGAGAAGCTCAAGCTCAACGATGCTGCGCTGAATTTCGAGCCGGAAAGCTCGGAAGCCATGGGCTTCGGTTTCCGTTGCGGCTTCCTGGGCATGCTGCACATGGAGATCGTGCAGGAGCGCCTGGAGCGCGAATACGACCTCAACCTGATCAGCACCGCGCCGACCGTGATCTACGAGGTGCTGCAGACCGATGGCACCGTACTGCCGCTGGACAACCCGGCCAAGTTGCCGCCCCTGAACAAGATCCAGGAAATCCGGGAACCGATCATCCACGCCACCATCCTGACCCCGCCCGATTACGTCGGCGCGGTGATCAAGCTGTGCGAAGAGAAACGCGGCACCCAGCAGAGCATCAATTACCTGGGCAGCCAGGTGCAGATCAATTATGAGCTGCCGATGGCCGAAGTGGTCATGGACTTCTTCGACAAGCTCAAGTCGGTCTCGCGCGGCTATGCGTCGCTGGACTATCATTTCCTTCGTTTCGAGCCGGGGCCGTTCGTCCGCGTCGATGTGTTGAT
>JBAZBG010000426.1:0-2963 GCA_041671585.1 Arenimonas sp.
CCGTGGCGATTGGGTAATCTGAACACCCCAGCCGACTTCGAGTAGGCAGTTTGGCCGACAACTATCCAACGCGAGTGTCGTTCTCCGAAGCCCAGACGATCCTGGAGCGAATCGCGGCGAGCGCCGAGCTATCGACGGCGCGCACGGCGCTTTCGCGCGCGCTTGGGCGTGTGCTGGCCGAAGACCTGGTTTCCACGGTCGACCTGCCCGGCTTCGACAACTCCGCGATGGACGGGTTCGCGCTGCGCGGCGCCGACCTGCAATGCGATGGCGAGTGCTCTCTGGCCTTGATCGGCGAGCAGTTCGCCGGGCCCGCGCAGAATTTCCGGGTTGGCGCCGGTCAGTGCCTGCGCATCACCACCGGAGCGCCCATGCCGGAAGGCGCCGACACCGTGGTGATGAAGGAAAATGTCGAACTCGACGGCGACCGCGTACGGATTCGCAAGGCCCCGGCGGTCGGCACCCATGTTCGCCGCCGCGGCGAGGACGTCAGGGTGGGCGATACCGTGCTCACGGCCGGGCAAGTGCTTTCGCCGGCGTCGCTCAGCCTGGCGGCGGCCGTTGGCATGCACGATCTGGTCGTACACCGCCGGCCCACGGTGGCAGTGTTCACCACCGGCGACGAACTCAAGTCGCCGGGCATGCCGCTGGCGCCCGGCGAACTCTACGACAGCAATCGCGTGTTGCTGCAAACGCTGCTGATCGCCGATGGTTTCGAACCAGTGGCCTGGCCCTTGCTTCCCGATGATCCGGCGCGCATCCAGGCGGCGCTGCGCGACGCAGCATTTTCCTTTGATGTAGTGATTACCTGCGGCGGCGTTTCCGCGGGCGAGAAGGATTTCCTGCCGGCGCTGCTCGCCGAGCACGGCGAAATCTATTTGTGGAAGGTGCGCATGCGCCCGGGCATGCCGGTGCTGGCCGGCAAACTCGGCTCGGCGCACCTGCTATGCCTGCCCGGTAATCCTGTTTCGGTGTTCGCCACCTACCTGACCCTGGCGCGTCGGTTTCTCGATCGCCTGCAGGCGCGCAAACAGGTTCGGCCGCGCAGCTTCGCGCGGCTTTCCCTGCCGATCCAGAAGTCGCACGACCGGCTGGAGTTCTTGCGCGGCCGGCTGCATTGCGATGCAGACGGCCAGCTGGTGGTGGCGAAAAACCCGGCCGACGGCTCACACCGCTTGCGTGCCGTCAGCGAATCCAATGCGCTCATCATCGTGCCCGAAGGCGCCGGCGAATGGCCGGCGGGCAGCGTGCTCGAAGTCCTGCCGCTGGCCGACAGCTAACGCGCTAAGCTGTACGCATGAAGCCAGTGATAATCGAGATTTCGCCAGCAAGCGCCCGGGAAATGCAGGAGCGGGGAGCACGCTTGATCGATGTGCGCGAACCGGACGAGCATGCGCTTGGCGTTCCGGCGGGCGCGCTGGCCGTACCGCGCGCGGCCCTGGAAGCTGAACCGGCCGAGCATCATCCCGAACGGGATGAATCGCTGTTGCTTATCTGCGGCAGCGGCCGGCGTTCGTTGCTCGCCGCGCAAGCCCTTGCCGAAAAAGGCTACTGCCGTTTGTACTCGGTGGTCGGCGGCTTCGCCGCCTGGCAGGCTGCGCGCCTGCCGGTGCAGGGCAGCCAACAGGACGCTGATTTCCTCGAGCGTTATTCACGGCATCTGCGTTTGCCGCAAGTCGGACTGGACGGACAGAAGGCGCTCGAGAAGGCGCGCGTGCTGGTGGTTGGCGCCGGCGGCCTGGGTTCGCCGGCCGCGTTCTACCTGGCCGCTGCAGGCGTCGGCTTCCTGCGCCTGGTCGACGACGATGTCGTGGATCGCAGCAACTTGCAGCGGCAAATCCTGCACACTGACGATCGCATCGGCCGGCCAAAGGTGGAGTCCGCGACGCAGTCCCTGCAGGCCCTGAACCCTAGGACGCGCATCGACGCGCAGGCAGTGCGCTTGAGCGCGGAAAACATCGAAGCATTGATTAGCGATGTCGATGTCATCCTGGACGGCGCCGATAATTTCCCAACCCGATATTTGCTCTCGGACGCGTGCGTGAATCTGGCCAAGCCGCTGGTCTACGGCGCAGTGCATCGCTTCGAAGGGCAGGTCAGCGTTTTCGACGCCGGCCGCCATCGCGGCGAAGCACCCTGTTATCGCTGCTTGTTCCCGGAAGCGCCGAGCGCGGAGGTCGCGCCCAATTGCGCCGAGGCCGGCGTACTCGGCGTGCTGCCCGGGATCATCGGCTTGTTGCAGGCAACCGAAGCATTGAAGTTGATCCTGGAGCTGGGCGAGTCGCTGTCCGGCAGGTTGTTGCATTTCGATGCGCTGGCCATGCGCTTCCGTGAAACCCGGCTGCGGCCTGATCCCGATTGCGCGGTCTGCGCTGTCGGCCGCCAGTTTCCCGGGTATCAATACACCGCCGAATGGTGCCGTGCCGGCTGATTCTTGCTGGTGCCGGTTCACTTACAGTGTGGCTAAATCGGCAAATCGGATCCGCACGGCAAGGGTGGGTGGTCATCATGAAGTTCACCGTAGCGCACGACGTCGAGGCAAAGCGCTTCACCACCACGGTGGAGGGCCACCTGTGCGTACTCGCATACCGTCTCGCCGGCTCGACGATGACCATCACGTTCACGGGCGTGCCGACCGCCGTTGGCGGCCGCGGCATTGCCGCGGCCTTGACCCGCGCTGCGCTGAACGAAGCCAAAACGGCCGGATGGAAAGTCGTGCCCCAATGCTCCTACGCCGCCGCGTTTATGCGCAGGCACCCTGAATACGGATAAGCTGCGTGTTCGGGATGGATAGGGTGTGAGCCATTGGAAGGTGTGAGTGTTGTCATATTTGACGTTGTGGGAACAGGTTTCCGTGCAGGGCTGGCTTCGGGCTCTGATCGCGCTTGTCGCCGTTGCGCTGCTGATTCCCCTGCTGGTGCCAGCGGCTGAGCAGCTTGGACTGACCGACCATCCCAACGGGC
>JBAZBG010000427.1:0-2947 GCA_041671585.1 Arenimonas sp.
CGCTCGGTCCGGATCTGCCGGCGCTGTTCTGCAATGACGAGGCGCTGGCCGCCGACTACCTCGCCGCCGGTGAACGCAGCCGCGACCGGGTCTGGCGCATGCCGCTGTGGCGTCCGTACCTGAGCTATCTGCAAAGCCCGATCGCCGATCTGGCGAATGGCGGGCCGTCGCGCATGGCCGGCGCCGTCACCGCGGCCCTGTACCTGGAACGCTTCGTGCCCGAAGCGCAGCCCTGGGCGCACCTGGACACCTACGCGTGGAACGACAACGACCGCCCCGGCCGCCCCTTCGGCGGCGAAGCCCAGGGCCTGCGCGCCGCCTTCACCTTCCTGCGCTCACGCTTCGCCCAGCATTCGCCCTTGTAGGAGCGGCTTCAGCCGCGATGCTCAGGGCGTCGCAAAGGCCGCCACCGCTTTTCATTTTTTGGGAAAAAATGAAAAGCGCTCCCTGCCTTCAGTCAGTCACGCGGACTGAGGCCTGCTGTCCTCACGACCAAGTGGGCAGACCAGATTCGGAAGGCGACCGCTGTTTGTGCCAGCCCAAGCACTTGTAGGAGCGGCTTCAGCCGCGATGCTCTTTTTCGCTCCAAAGCAAGTTCCACACCTGGGCCGCCGGCGGTGGAGGGGGCATGCAAGTTCTGGAACGCACTACGGAGCGAAAAAGAGCTTCGCGGCTGAAGCCGCTCCTACACAGGCGAAACTTACTTCCGGCAGGTTGGCAGGGGCGGTGTGAGCCTGCACACTTCACTCCTCCGAGTAGCCGTGGCCAGTCATGAATTCGTCCGATCTGTTGAAGGAATTGCGCATCGACCGCAGTGCCGCTCCGCCACCGTCGCGGCGTGGCTTGTGGATCACGCTGGTCGTCGTGCTGATCCTGATTGCGCTGGCGGCGCTTGGCTGGAAATTGTTCGGCGCCGAGAAGGCGATCGAAGTGCGCACCGCGATCGTGACCGTGTCGGGCAGCGGCGCTGGCAGTGCGTCGGTGCTCGATGCCACCGGCTACGTGGTCGCGCGTCGCATGGCGACGGTGTCGGCCAAGATCACCGGCAAGGTGCGCGAAGTCTTGATCGAGGAAGGCCAGAAAGTCGAAGCCGGGCAAGTGCTGGCGCGGCTTGATCCGGTCGATGCCGATGCCCAGCGCAGCCTCGCCGCGGCCCAACTCAGTGCTGCGAACAGCCAGATCGAAAACATGCGCGCGCAGCTGAAGGAAGCCGAGGCCAACGCGGCGCGCATGGCGGCGATGGTGCAGAAGCAGCTGATTCCAAGATCGCAGTACGACCAGGCCATCGCCCAGCGCGATGCCATGCGCGCGCAGATGGACATGGCGAAGCGCAACGCCAAGGTGGCCGCCGGCCAATTGCAGATCGCCGACAACGGTGTCGACAACACGGTGATCCGGGCGCCGTTTACTGGCGTGGTGATCGACAAGGCCGCGCAACCGGGCGAAATGATCTCGCCGCTATCCGCCGGAGGCGGCTTCACCCGCACCGGCATCGGCACGATCGTGGATATGGATTCGCTGGAAGTCGAAGTCGACGTGAGCGAGGCCTATATCGGTCGCGTGCAACCGAAGATGCCGGTCGAGGCCGTGCTGAACGCCTATCCGGACTGGAAGATTCCGGCCGAAGTCATCGCCATCATTCCCACCGCCGACCGCGCCAAGGCCACGGTCAAGGTGCGCATCTCGCTCAAGAGCCGCGATCCGCGCATCGTGCCCGACATGGGCGTGCGCGTGTCCTTCCTGGAACGCGCGCCGCCGGCCGGTGCGGCGGCGATCGCGCCGCGCGTGCTGGTACCGACGGCGGCAGTGCGCCAGGACGGCGACCAGGACAGCGTGTTCGTGCTCAACCAGGGCAAGGCCGAGCGCCACGCAGTGAAGCTTGGCGGCACGCTCGGCGATGAGCACCAGGTATTGAGCGGCTTGAGCGGCGGCGAAGAAGTGATCGTCGAAGCGCCGGACACGCTCAAGGATGGCGACGCCGTGCGCGTGGCCGGGAACAAGTGACGCACCACCGGTGCGTCGGCGCCGGCGCGTCCAACGCTTTCGCATTTTCGCAGTTTTCAGACACATCCATTGATAGCGCAGCACGGATCCCCACGAGGCCAGCGATGAACCAAGACGCCAAGACCAGCGACACGATGATCAGAATCCGCGACGTCACCAAGTCGTACGAGCGCGGCAAGCAGAAAGTCGAAGTGCTGCATGGCCTGAGCCTGGATGTGCCGCGCGGCGATTTCGTCGCGCTGATGGGCCCCTCCGGCTCGGGCAAGACGACCTTGCTCAACCTGATCGGCGGCCTGGACACGCCCAGCTCCGGCGAAGTCAGCGTGGGCGGCGAAGCGATCAGCCACATGTCCGGCGGCCAGCTGGCAAAGTGGCGCAGCCAGAACGTCGGTTTCGTATTCCAATTTTACAACCTGATGCCGGTGCTGACCGCCGAAGGCAATGTCGAACTGCCCTTGCTGTTGACCAGACTGTCGTCGGCGCAACGCAAGAAGTCGGTTTCAGTCGCGCTGCAAGTGGTCGGCCTGGCCGATCGCGCCAAGCACAAGCCGCGCGAATTGTCCGGCGGCCAGGAACAACGCGTGGCGATTGCGCGCGCGATCGTTTCCGATCCGAACCTGCTGGTCTGCGACGAGCCGACCGGCGATCTCGACCGCGCCACGGCCGACGAGATCCTGAAATTGCTGCAAGCGCTCAACCGCGAACATGGCAAGACCATCGTCATGGTCACTCACGATCCGCTGGCCGCCGGATTCGCCAAGCGCATCCTGCACCTGGACAAGGGCCGCCTGGCCGAACAGGACGTCGTCGCGTGACGCGCGGACACGCACGGAGAATGAGCTCATGACCAAGACCGGATTCGTCGTCGCCAATCTGTTCCGCAAGAAGACCCGCACGATCCTGACCTTGCTGTCGATCATCGCGGCCTTCCTGCTGTTCGGCC
>JBAZBG010000428.1:0-2946 GCA_041671585.1 Arenimonas sp.
GCGACTTCGACCAAACATTTCAACGCCAGGCCGAGCGCGTTCTGGAAATTGGCTTCGGCAATGGCGAGCAGGTGGAGTTCGCCGCCGCGCAGGAACCACAACGCGATTTCATCGGCATCGAGGTGCATGGCCCCGGCGTCGGCCGCTTGCTCAATGCACTGGCGGCCGCGGACCTGGGCAACGTCCGCATCTACCAGCACGATGCCGTTGAAGTGCTGCGCAACGAGGTGGCCGACGGCGCGCTCGGCGAGGTCCGGATTTATTTTCCCGATCCCTGGCACAAGACGCGGCACCACAAGCGCCGCCTGATCCAGCCGGGCTTCGTCAGCCTGCTCTGCGACAAGTTGCGCAGCGGCGGCCGCCTGCACCTCGCCACCGACTGGGAAAACTACGCCGAACAGATGTGGGACGTGCTCGACGCCGAACCGCGATTGCAGAACGTCGCCGGACCGCGCGGCGCGGTGCCACGACCGCTCTGGCGCCGCCAGACTCATTTCGAAACGCGCGGCCAGAAACTGGGCCATGGCGTTTGGGACCTGCTCTACAACAAGCGCTGAGGGCACCGACAAGCACATGGGCACTGACCTCATCCTGACCCGCGACATGATCCTGGTGCTCGGGCTGGTGGCGTTCACGATGATCATGTTCATGTTCGAGCGCATCCGCAGCGATGCCACGGCGCTGGTGGTGCTGGTGGCGCTCGGCGTCACCCGCGTGGTGCCGCAGTCGGAACTGTTCTCCGGCTTTTCCGGCAGCGCCGTGATGACCATCATCGCGACCATGATCCTGGGTGCCGGCCTGGACCATACCGGCGCCCTGAATCGCCTGGCCTCCTGGCTGCTGCGTCGTTCCAAGGGCGTCGAAGACCGCTTGATCCTGTGGACTTCCGCCACGGCCGGCCTGATGTCGGGCTTCATGCAGAATCCTTCGGTGACCGCGCTGTTCCTGCCGGTCGCCTCGCGGCTCTCGGCGCGCACCGGCGTCGCCTTGTCGCGACTGCTGTTGCCGCTCGCCGCCGCGGTAGTGATGGGCGGCAGTCTGACCATGGTCGGCAACTCGCCCCTGCTGCTGCTCAACGACCTGGTGCAGTCGGCCAATCGCAACCTGCCCTCGGGCGCCGCCACGCTGGCGCCGTTCCCGATGTTCCAGCCCTTGCCGATCGGCGTCCTGTTGCTGGTAGCCGGCTTGCTCTACTACCGCTATCCCGGCCGCAAGTGGTTGCGCGATGGCGAAGGCGCCAACGATGCCGTCACGCCCGCGCGTACGGAAAGCTATTTCGCGCAAGCCTATGGCATCGAGGGCGAAGTGTTCGAGTTGACCGTGGGCTCGGAGAGCCCGCTGGTCGGCATGTCGATCGGCGAAGCCGAAGCGCAACGCGACGCGCCGCTGTACCTGGCGCTGCTCACCGGCAGCGAGGCCCGGCTGTCGCCGTCCGCCGACCAGATGATCTGGGTCGGCAGCGTGCTCGGCGTCATGGGCAAACGCGAAGCCGTGCAGGCCTATGCGCAGGCCAATCAGTTGAAGGTGTCGACGCGGCTGCGCAATTTCGCCGACCTGTTCGACCCCAATCGCGCCGGCATTTCCGAGGCGGTGATTCCACCGACCTCGCAATTCATCGGCCGCACCCAGGCTGAGCTGCAACTGCGCAAGCGGTTCGGCATCAGCCTGCTGGCGATCAATCGCGACAAGAAAGTGTTTCGCGCCGACATCCGCCAGCTGCCGTTGCGCGCCGGCGACATGCTGGTCTTCCACAGCATCTGGAGCGACCTGGCGCAGGCCGGCGTCAATCGCGATTTCGTCGTGGTCACCGATTATCCGAAACAGGAACAACGCCCGCAGAAGCTGCGCTGGGCGATCGGCCTGTTCGTAGCCTCGATGTTGCTGGCGCTGACCACCCTGCTGCCGGTATCGCTGGCCTTGATGGGTGGCGCGGCGGCGATGATCGTGGTCGGCGTGCTGAATATGGACGAGGCCTATTCGGCGGTGAACTGGAAAACGGTGTTCCTGATGGCCTGCCTGATTCCGCTGGGCTGGGCCATGGATTCCACGGGCGCCGCGAACTGGCTGGCGCAGCAAGTGCTCGAACGGGTTGGCGAATCGATGCCGGTCTGGGGCTTCCAGGCGGCGATCGGCCTGCTGACCATCGCTTTCAGCCTGGTCATCGGCAACGTTGGCGCGACGGTGGTGATGGTGCCCATTTCGATCAACGTCGGCCTGGCGGCGAGCGGTAATCCGCTGGCGTTCGCGATGCTGGTGGCGCTGTCGGCATCGAATAATTTTCTCAGCCAATCCAACCCGGTGATGTCGATGATCACCGGCCCCGCCGGCTTTCGCCCGCGCGACCTCTGGCGAACCGGCGCCCCGCTAACCCTCGGCTACCTGCTGATCACGCTCGTCGCCGTCAACGTAATGTTCTAACCACCCCCTGCAGGAGCGGCTGACCAGACATCCGTCTGTTGGAAGCCAGCCGCGAAGCCCTTCGCTCCGCCCACCCATGTAGGAGCGGCTTCAGCCGCGAAGCCCTTCGCTCCGCACAGCTGTCCAGAACTTGTACGCGCCCGTCGGAAGCAGGCGCCCTCGCTCGCAGCCAGGAAAAAACATCCTGTTTTTTACTGGCTGCCGCTCCTGCCATCCATGGCCCGCTCGACCGAGGACGCCTGCCTCCGACGTCCCATCCGACGTGCATGCGCTGGCTTGATGGCTTTGATGGATTGGACTGAACTTCCGCGGCGACTGCATTACTAAGACGCAGTTCGAAGGGGATTGAAGACGGATGTCATCCACGGAAGGAGGTGCTGTCGATGCAGTTGATGCAATCAATTGGGAGGTTTGGTGCCCCACCCGGCCATCTGCACAAAGGCGGCGCCGTGTGTGGCCAGTGGTGGTGCTCGCAATCGTCGTCATTGCGCATGGGCTCGCGACGTTGGTCATGATTCTGGCGGAGCC
>JBAZBG010000429.1:0-2944 GCA_041671585.1 Arenimonas sp.
TGGCACGCCAGTGGTGCCCACGCAGGAAGCCGGCGCCACCGACGGTTTGTATTTTCGCGCGGCCGGTATTCCCACCTATGGCGTGGGCGCAGCCTTCATCAAGGAAAGCGATTCCTTCGCGCACGGCTTGAACGAACGGCTTCCGGTGAAGTCGTTCTACGACGACCTGCAGCATTGGTACCTGCTGGTGAAGGCCATGAGCGCCCCCAAATCGACGGCGAAGAAACCTTGAACAAGGTCTACGACAGCGCCTACTTCCAGCGCTGGTACCGCGACCGCGGCATGGACGGGCGCGCGGCGCTCGGCCGCAAAGTGGCGATGGCCGTGGCGATCGCCGAGTTCTACCTGCAACGTCCGATCCGCAGCGTGCTCGACGTCGGCTGCGGTGAAGCGCCCTGGCGCGCGCCCCTGCTCAAATTGCGGCCCAAGCTGCACTACCAGGGCGTGGATTCCAGCGAGTACGCCGTCGGCCGCTACGGCCGCAGCCGCAACATCGCACTGGCCAGTTTCGGCCAGCTGGGCGAGCTCCGCTTCGGACGGCCGGTCGACTTGCTCGTGTGCTCGGACGTGATCCACTACGTGCCCACCGCTGAACTCAAGCGCGGCCTCACCGGCTTCGCCGAACATTGCGACGGGGTGGCGTTCCTGGAGCTGTACACCGGGGACGACGACATCGCCGGCGACAAGCGTGGTTTCCTGCCGCGCAGCGCCGACGCCTATCGCAAGTGGTTCAAGGCGGCCGGTTTCATCGCCTGCGGCTCGCATGCCTACCTGAGCGAAAACCTGCACGCCAATGCGGTGGCGCTGGAAATATTCAACTGAGCCGGGTCGCGACCCGTGCCAGAATCGCGGTCACATCGAACGGAGACGACTCGCCATGAACCGATTGAAGATCACTGCTCTCGCACTGACCGTGGCCGCTACCGCGCTGGCCGTGCAGGCCGCCGACCAGCCCGCCGCCAGGCATTCGAAATCGATGGCCGATATTCTCGCGGCATCGACGCCCACCGACTGGCGCCCGCTCGACCCGGCGAATACGGTGTACATGGAATTGCCGGAGGGTCGTGTGGTGATGGAACTGGCACCCGGTTTTGCTCCGCTGCATGCGGCGAACATCAAGACCCTGGTGCAGGAAAAATATTTCGATGGGCTGGTGATCGTACGTTCGCACGACAACTACGTGGTGCAATGGGGCGACCCGGCCGAAGCGGAAGCCACGGCCAAACCCCTGGGCAGCGCCAAAGCCGAGCTCGCACCGGAGTTCACCGTGCCGATCAGCGCGGCTACGCCCTTCTACCGATTGCCGGATTTCGATGGCTATGCCCCGCAGGTGGGATTCAGCAATGGCTTCCCGGCCGCCCGCAATCCGAAAACCAAACAGACCTGGCTGACCCATTGCTACGGCGCTGTCGGCGTTGGCCGCGGCAACGAACTCACCAGCGGCAACGGCTCCAGTCTGTACGTGACCATCGGCCACGCGCCGCGTCACCTGGATCGCAACATCGCCGTGGTCGGTCGCGTCGTGCAGGGAATCGAGAAGCTGTCGGCAATGCCGCGCGGCCCGGCGCCGATGGGCTTTTATGAGAAACCCGAGCAGCGCGTCGCCATCACCTCGATGCGCCTGGCCACCGACGTGCCGGCTGCCGAGCGCAGCCATCTGGAAGTGCTGCGTACCGACACGCCGACGTTCGCCGCGGTGGCCGAGGCACGCAGGAATCGACACGACGATTGGTACATCGAGCCAGCTGGCTACATCGAGCTGTGCAACGTGCAGATTCCGGTGCGCGAAGCTAAACAGTAGCCGCGGTCCCCGCTGCGGGGAGTGCCGGGGCCGGATGCGCCCGGCGTCAGGCTGGGTTAATCCGGCGCCGCCAGAATGTTCAGCCATGGAGGTTGCTCCATGTCCCCAGCGCGCCCCGCTCCTTCCCGCCGCCGCTTTCGCAGGGGCGTTTACGGCTGTCTGATCTTGCTGGGGCTGGCCTGCGCGCCGGGTTCGGCCAGCGATCGGGACCCGGCGCAATACGATGCCCGCCGCCGCGCAATGGTGGCCGAGATCGGCCAGCACGCACCGGGCGAAACGCCGCTCGATCCTGAGGTGCTGGCCGTGATGGGAAAAGTGCCCCGGCACCGCTTCGTCCCGTCCGCGCAGATTGAATACGCCTATGAGAATCGGCCGCTCTCCATCGGCCACGGCCAGACCATCTCGCAGCCGTACATCGTCGCGCTGATGACCACGCTGGCGCGACCGGAGCGCAAGCACAAAGTCTTGGAAATCGGCACCGGGTCGGGTTACCAGGCTGCGGTGCTGGCGGAGTTGGCGGGCGAGGTCTATTCGATGGAAATCATCGAACCCCTCGGCGCACAAGCCGCGCAGCGCCTGCGCTTGCTTGGCTACGGAAATGTGCGCACGCGCATCGGCGACGGCTATTACGGCTGGCCGGAAGCTGGACCGTTCGACGCCATCGTCGTCACCGCCGCGGCGTCATCGGTACCGCCACCGCTGATCAGGCAACTGAAGCCGGGGGGCCGCCTGGTAATTCCGGTGGGCGGCAGCTTCTTCACGCAGACGCTGATGCTGGTCGAGAAGCGCCCGGACGGACGCATTCGTTCGACGCAGATCCTGCCGGTGTCTTTCGTCCCGTTGACCGGCGAGCATTAGACACGATGGCTGCGGCGTCGCCTTCGCGGCCGCTGCGTCTTGCCTGCGCCGTGGCGTTGATTTCCTGCGCGGCGCTCGGTTATCAATTGCTGCTGATGCGCTGGCTGGCGATCGCCCACTGGCACCCATTCGCCGTAGTGATCATCAGCCTCGCCCTGCTCGGCCACGGCGCCAGCGGTACCGCGCTCAGCTTGTTGCGAGAACGCGCAGTACGCCATTTCGAATGGATATTTCCGGCTTGCGCGCTCGCGTTCGCGGCCACCTCGGCGCTCTGCGTGCTACTGG
>JBAZBG010000430.1:0-2925 GCA_041671585.1 Arenimonas sp.
GCCACCGCCAGTCCTTGCAGACCGACGCGGGCAAACATCAAGCGCGTGCTGTTGTGATCGTCGAACTCGCCGCCAGCGCCCATTGACAGCACGCCGGCAAACAGGCTGCCGACGGTTGCAACCAACAGGATCAGGATGAAAATGGTCATCAAGAGAGTCATGGCCAACCTCCTTGCCGTCGAACGATAGAGAAGGAAATTCGCTGCCCGGCAACTGACGCTAGCGCGGTGCACGGTGCGGCAAGTTGATCTGGGTCAACGTCTCGGCTGGCCCGGGACCTTGCTGCTAACCTGTCCCCTGATCCGGCGACAGGTGGCTCATGGCTGCAAGCTCCATTTTCCTGGCCCTGCTTACGTTCGGCGTGCTGGTGCTGCTGGTGAAGGCCTTCCGGCATAACCGCACGCTCTGGGGCGAGGTCCGGCAGGCCCGGCGTTCCGTGCCCAGGCTGCTGTGGGACGCGCTGGTGCTGTGGAGCCCGCTGGCCCTGGTCATCGTCGCGCTGGCGTTTGCCGCCAACCGACTCGCCACCGCCGCGGTTTCGCTGACCTACCGATTAACCACGCTCGACGAATTTTGCGAGGTGCGCGATGTGCCCGGGCATATCGTCATTCCGTGCACCGGCATGCGCGGTCGGCTGGAGCGGAAGCTGGTCAGACCGGCGGGAACGCGGACGGATCTCGATTACTTCCTGTCCCGGCAGTTTCGCGCGGCACGCGAGCAGCTGCTGGCGTTGTCCATCGAGGAGCTGGCGCACGTGGCGGCGAACCGGCCCGCATTCTATCGATCGTTTGCCCCGCAGGACGTGCTCGCGCTGGAAGCGGCGCCCGAGGACGATCAGGAGCTGGTTCGCCTACGAACCGAGTTGCGGCAACTGCTTCGCACTCCGACCCGGCCTGCTCGCGATGTGCTGGATATCGTCCGCTTCGTCAGCGAGCGCGACGCGCGCGTGCAACGCATCCGAAGGCTGACTGCGATGGTCATTGCGCGTCGCGAGCAGGTCAATCAGCAGGCCTACTTCGGACTTTCTCGCGACCGGCAGGGTCGGTTGTGGCTGCGGCACCGGATTTCCCGCCTGCTGGCGCAGGTGCCGTCGCATCCGGACGCGGCAACCGAGGCAGCGCTCGGAGAGTTGTTGGTGAAACCAGCGGCGGAACCGGACACGCTCGCTGCATTTCAGGCCGGCATGCTGATCACGTTGGCCAAGGGCGAGGCGGCAACCGCGCAAATCCTGGACAAGGATGCCAGCACGCGCCTTGGATCGGCCGGTCTGTATCTGGCGCTCGGGATGCCGCGCCAATGCACGGTGGCCGCGCTTGATGAGGACCTCCGACTCAGGACCGCGGACTTTGCCAGCGATGGCGTGGAAGCGGTCGACCCGGATCAGGTGACGCTGTCCAATAGCGGCACATTTCCGTGCTTCCTGAAAGCGGCCACTCCCGAGGTGTTGCGACTCGAATCGCTGGGGTTCCGCGAGAGCGTGCGCCGGTCCATCGACCGCTGGCACGACGAGGCGACGCGCGCCAGTTTCCGGCGCCTGGGCAAGCTGGGTCTGGTCACGGCAGCGACGGAAGCTGACACGAAAACGGCCGCGCGCGAACTGGCGCTGGCCGTGCCGGCCGGCATTCATCTGGGCCGGGCCGATTGCGGCTGGCTGCACCCGGCCAATTGCGCTGCGAATGCAGCGCGCGAGGCAGTCGAGGAGGGCTATGCGCGTGCTCGCGAAGACGCGGCAAGGCGCTACCAGGAGGCCGCCGATTCCGCCGTGGATGCGGCTGCGATTACGCTTGAGCAACGAATCGGCCGGACCTTGCTGACGCTGGACCCGCAACTGGAGGACATGCGTGCCGGCGCTCATGGCTACGCGGCGCGGTTCTTTCTCGTCGGCGATTTGCTGCGACTCTTCGGCTGGGTGCTGCTTGCGTTGATCGTCATCAAGAGCTTCCTGTACGTGCTGGCGTTGGAGCTCTTCCATAGCGACGAAAAGATGACCATCGACTTCGACACGCCACACCCGGTCGAGGGCTCGTACCGGTCCTCGCGGCGTCTGACGATCGATCGGGAATTCCCCTATCCGCTGATTACGCGCAAGCAGTTGTCGAACACTGACAACAACGTGTGCCTGGCGCCGTGGCCGTGGTCGGCGCCGCTCGCGCGCATTCTGCGCGGCCGTTATTTCCTGTTCACCAAGGGGACGTTCCTGGCCGATGCGGACGTGCCGGCAGAATCGGGGCAGACGCCGCGAGGAATGGTGGCGTCGGCGGGCAGCGGCCTGTCCATCGTGGAGTGGAAGATGCAGCCGGGCGAGGAGGTGATCTTCCGCTACAAGGATTTCTACGGCGCCAGCGAAAACGTGCAGCTGACTTCGGAAATCAGCTTCCGCCTCTCGACGCTGCTACTGGGCAGGATCGTTTTTCGCATCGCGCGTTGCAGCGAAGGCGAAGGACGCTTGCTGCTGAAAGCCAACGTGGAAGAAATCGGCCAGGAGCACATCCGGGCCATGCCGCCGGAGCGGATGATCGCCTGGAACCGGCACGCGCGATTCACGGTCCACAGCGGCCGCACGCCGTGGAAGACTTTGCTCAACGGCTACACGCTGGTGCGCAGCGAGCGGCAGGCCGGGCCGAGCGGCCTGATCGTGGTGTCCAGCGACGATATCGGATCGAACCTGGGCAGCATCCGATTCGTGAAGCGGATATTCTCGGCAATTTTTTGAGCGTCCCGGACCGGGGCGGGGAACTGCGGCGCCGGAACCTGGGTCATAATCGGCACGCACCCCACTCAATCAGGAGTTTCCGATGAAAATCGCACTTTCAGGTCTCACGCTCGCCCTGAGCCTTTGCTGCACTGCAGCGCTTGCTGGCGAAGAAGCCCCGGCCGCAGGCGACATGGCGCGCGGCATGGATCACGGCAAGATGCACATGGCTC
>JBAZBG010000431.1:0-2917 GCA_041671585.1 Arenimonas sp.
GGTTCGATGCGCTCGAGGAATTGAATCAGTCGCGGCCGGAAGGCGTGGTGGTGTGCGGCTATTCGTCGCGTTCCACCAAGGTGCCGGAGTTGACCGCGGCCATCGACGGCTTCAAGCAACACCTGCATGCCGGCTACATCGCCGCGCTCGGTCCCGGCGACAGCACGTTCGACTACCCGATCCTGTCGCTCAAGCGCGCCAGTGGCTCGCCGGTTTACTACATCAGCGACAAGGACGGCACGCAGAAGGCGTACATCGTCGGCGTGCACACCGGCAGCGCAACCGAAGACCTCAATCGCGGCTGCCGCCTGACCAATGCCAAGATCGACTGGATCGAAGGACGCAGCAGCGCGCTGGCGCTGGGCGTGCCGTCGCGCGGGCGCAGCATCGCCCCCCAGGCCGGACGCGCACGGGCGCTGGAGATTCCTTTGGATCCCGGCATCGGCGGCCAGTCGATCGGGCTCGAGGCATTGTCGCCAGGCGACATCATCGTCTCCACCGCGCGCCATCCGGTGTCGTTCGCGATTCGCGCCGGCACGCTGTCGGCGGTCAGTCACGCGATGATCTACGTCGGCGGCGGCAATATCGTCGAAGCAGTCGGCGATGGCGTGCGCGAGGTCGCGCTGGGCACGGCGATCGGCGACGCAATCCTGGCCGTCGCCTACCGCGACCCGCGCGTCGATGCCGCGAAGGCGCAGGCCTTGGTCGACTTTGCGCGCGCGCAGGTCGGCCGGCCGTATAACTATGCCGGCATTGCCCGGGTCGGTTACCGCATCGTGCACCCGCTCGCCAGCCGCATCCTCGACGTGGTTCGCGATATCGCCGGCGTCGACGACACCAGTGCCAGCTCGTTCTTCTGTTCCGAGCTGGTGTTCGCCGCGTTCGAAGCCGCCGGAATTCCGCTGGTCGCGCAACGCGCCGGCGACAACACGCCGCAGGACGTGGTGCAGCTCACCCGCGGCAGCCTGGGCTATGTCGGCCACCTGAAGGCGCGCGACGAATTCCTCGGCATCGCGCTGTCGCTGGGCGCGCGCAGCCTGGGCGCCGACGACATCGATCTGGGCGACGTCACCCTGATTCCGCAACCCGACAAGAACGCCTGCTGGGCGGCATCGATGGCGATGTTGCTGTCATGGCGCCGACGCGCCTCGTTCTCGCCGGAGACGCTGGCCAACGAAGTCGGTGGCTCACTGGCCAGTTCCTACAGCTGGGATCTGCTCAAGGCCGTGCGCGCGCGTTACGGCTTCACCATGATCCAACAGCCATCCAACACCAGCCTGTACCACACGCCGCGGCAGTGGGCGGACTGGCTGCGTGATTACGGCGCCCTGTGGGTAGTGATCGTCGGCGCGCCGCATGCGGTGGTGCTCGCGGGCATCCGCGGTGATCTCGACAACCCGGCGTCGGTGCAGGTCAAGGTACTCAACCCGTGGGATACACGAGTCAGCTTCGACACCGATCCGGTCGCCTTCCATCCCGCCAACCGCGGCTACCAGGATTGGCTGCCGTTCCAGGATTTCGCCGCCGATTTCGGCAACATGGCCGAAGCCGACTACGGCAACTGGCGCGTGCTGCACCTGCCGGCGGCGGCTGCGACCTCGCAGTCGCTGGGCCATGGCGGCGCGCGCATGGCACGCGGACGCAATGCCTATTCGGCAGCGCAGGACGCGACGCCGGACGACCCTGATGCGTTCCGACTGCCGCCACCGCCGGAGCCGGTGGTCCGCTCGCTAACGGTGCGCGCGCTCGATGGCGGCGCCACCGTGGCCATTGCTTCGGTGGTGGTCGGCGCGGTGATGGAGCGCCTGGTCAACAACGACGGCGACATCACCTGGGAGCTGGACCAGCTGCGCGGCTTCAAACATCCCAACGACAGCGCGCCAATCCCGCTGCCAGCGGCGCAGGACGGCCGCGCCCTGCGGCTCAACGATTGGCCGAAAGTGGAAGTCGGCTTCCTGATCACCGACGAGATCAGCGCCGGGTTCGAGATCAACTGGCAATACAACGGCAAGTCGGTCGGCAACGTGATGATCAGCAATATCGCGACCAACGACGCGGTCGGCTGGGGCCTGTCGGTCAAGGCAAAGATCATGGACGACAACATCGTCTACCCGCGCAGCAACCCGACCTTCGCCGCGTTGCGCATCCGCTTCGAGTACCGCTTCACGCACATGGTCAAGGGCGACAAGATCGCGATCCGCGATATCCACCTGTTCGGCGACGGTGGCTACACCGACGACGGCCATTGGGAACAAACCTGAGTCCGGGCCGCCAACATGTCCGACCACCAGCGCACCAGCGGCATGATCTTTCCGCCACGCAACGGGCACGCCCGGAGCCTGGCGGAAACGGAGGCGGGTACGCCTGCCACGACCGGTAACGGCGCCGCGCCGGCGCCGTCGGTGAAACCGCAAGCCACCGAGACCATCGCCCGCCGCACTGGCGCGATGGTCAACGAGATCGACTTCCCCGGCTTTGTCGCGCAACTGGTGCACGGCACCTTCGATGCCATCGTCGATGCCTCGATCCGGCAGATGGAAAGTTATTCCAGCCTGGTCTCGGCGGTAGCCAAGACCGTCGACCAGTTCACCGAAGAAAACGTCAGCGCCAACCAGGCGCGCGACTGGCTGGCCACGCGCTACCCCGGCGACGTCAAGTTGCTGCTGCCCGATGGCGAGCGCACCGAACCGGAACTGGCGCCGCAGGCCGAAGGGCTGATGCCGGCCTGGCTACGGGATTTCGGCGTGGAAGGCGAGGAGCTGACCACCGAGTTGATCGAACAACGGGTGTTGCCGCAGGTGCGCACGCACATCGGCGCCGAACGCCAGCAACTGCTGGCGACCATGGTCATGCTGGGCATGAACCGCGTCGCCGTGCGCGACGGCAGCATCAGCGCCAAGGTGATGTTCCGCGCGGC
>JBAZBG010000432.1:0-2913 GCA_041671585.1 Arenimonas sp.
GATTGTTCGCCGGCACCGAAGAGGGCCCGGGCGAGGTGGAATTGTTCCAGGGACGTTCCTACAAGAGCTATCGCGGCATGGGATCGCTCGGGGCGATGGAGCTGGGTTCAAAGGATCGCTATTTCCAAGATGCGTCGGACGCCGACAAGCTGGTGCCTGAAGGCATCGAGGGCCGGGTTCCGTATCGCGGCCCGCTGGCCAACATCGTGCACCAGCTCGCTGGCGGCATTCGCGCCTCGATGGGCTACGTCGGCTGCGCAACGATCGAGGACATGCGGACGCGTCCCAAGTTCGTCCGCGTCACCACGGCAGGCACCCGCGAAAGCCATGTGCACGATGTCCAGATCACCAAGGAACCGCCGAACTACCGGATGACCTGACGTCGCCTTGCCGACACCGCCAGAAGAACGAGCACAAGACGAGTGGTAAATGACCGACATTCATAGCGACAAGATCCTCATCCTCGATTTCGGCGCGCAGTACACGCAATTGATCGCCCGCCGCGTCCGCGAATTCGGCGTCTACTGCGAGGTCTGGGCGTGGGATCACGATCCGGCCGAGATTGCGCGCTTCGCGCCGAAGGGCATCATCCTTTCCGGTGGCCCCGAGTCGACCACCGAAGCCGGTTCGCCACGCGCTCCGCGCGAAGTCTTCGACGCCGGCGTGCCGATCCTCGGTATCTGCTACGGCATGCAGACCATGGCGATGCAGCTTGGCGGCAGCGTCGAGGGCGGACACCATCGCGAGTTCGGCCACGCCGAGGTCGAGGTGACTTCCGAATGCTCGCTGCTGGACGGCTTGAAGGACCACGCCGGTTCACCGCCGACGCTCGATGTCTGGATGAGTCACGGCGATCGCGTGACCGCGATTCCTGAAGGCTTCACTGTCACCGCGCGCACCGAAGTCGTGCCGATCATCGCCATGGCCGATGAGAACCGCCGCTGGTACGGCGTGCAGTTCCACCCCGAGGTCACCCACACCAAGTCGGGCGAGGCCATGCTGCGCCGCTTCGCGGTCGATATCTGCGGCTGCCAGACCTTGTGGACCGCGGCCAACATCATCGAAGACCAGATCGAGCGGGTGCATGCGCTGATCGGCGAGGAAAATGTGTTGCTCGGCCTGTCCGGCGGCGTCGATTCGTCGGTGGTGGCCGCGCTCCTGCACAAGGCGATCGGCGATCGCCTGACCTGCGTGTTCGTCGACACCGGCCTGCTGCGCTGGCATGAAGGCGACCAGGTGATGGCGATGTTCGCCGAGCACATGGGCCTGAACGTGATTCGCGTGGATGCGGCGGATCGTTATTTCGCCGCGCTGGCAGGCGTGTCCGATCCCGAAGCCAAGCGCAAGATCATCGGCAGCCTGTTCATTGAAATCTTCGATGAGGAATCGGCCAAGCTGCAGGGCGTGAAATGGCTGGCGCAGGGCACCATCTATCCCGACGTCATCGAATCGGCGGGTAGCAAGACCGGCAAGGCGCACGTGATCAAGAGCCATCACAACGTCGGCGGGCTGCCCAAGGACATGAAGCTCGGCTTGGTCGAGCCCTTGCGCGAACTGTTCAAGGACGAAGTGCGCCGCATTGGCGTCGAACTCGGCCTGCCGCGCGAGATGGTCTACCGGCATCCGTTCCCGGGGCCCGGCTTGGGCGTCCGCATCCTCGGCGAGGTCAAGCGCGAGTACGCCGAACTGCTGGCCCAGGCCGACGCTATCTTCATCGACGAGTTGCGCCAGTCGGGCTGGTACGACAAGACCAGCCAGGCGTTTGCGGTGTTCCTGCCGGTCCGGTCGGTGGGCGTGGTCGGCGATGCCCGCGCCTACGAATGGGTGATCGCGCTGCGCGCGGTGGAGACGGTGGACTTCATGACCGCGCATTGGGCGCACTTGCCGTACGAGCTTCTTGGGCAAGTTTCAAACAGAATAATCAATGAGTTACGCGGTATATCTCGCGTAGTTTATGACATCAGCGGCAAGCCGCCTGCCACGATCGAGTGGGAGTAAAGCGGATTGGCCGAGCACGCGGACGAAGGCATCGCCAGCAGCCCGGACTTTTCCGACGCCGATCTGTCGTGGATGCGCCGCGCGCTGGAACTGGCTGATTGCGCCGAGCGCGAAGACGACGAGATTCCGGTTGGCGCCCTATTGATAGGGCCGGGCGGTGACGTGCTTGGCGAGGGCTGGAACCGCAACATCACCGAACACGATCCGACTGCGCACGCTGAAATCGTCGCCATGCGCCAGGCGGGTCTGCGCCTGGGCAATCACCGGCTGCTCGGCAGCACGCTGTATGTCACGCTGGAACCGTGTGCGATGTGCGCGATGGCGATGGTCCACGCCCGCGTGGCGCGCGTGGTTTTCGCGGCGGCGGATCCGAAGACCGGCGCCTGCGGCAGCGTGTTCAACCTGCTCGCCGATCCCCGGCACAATCATCGGGTGACCGTGCAGAGCGGCCTGCTCGCCGCCGAGGCGGGGCAACGCCTCAGCGACTACTTTCGCAAGAAGCGCCAGCGCAGCGCTGGCTCAGGGCCGAATCCCTGATCGATCGGTGTGACGATCGCCGTTGGTCACGGCGCCTTGCGCTCGATCTCCAGGTCCAGCTCTTCGTCGAAGCTGTGCACCGCGAGGCTAACTTCCAATCCCAGGTAGACGCTCGCCGTCAACAGGCAAAGCACGCCAACCACGGCCAGTACCGTTGGCAGGGCAGCGACGCGAAATCCGCTGTAGGCATCCACGGCCAGGGCCAGGCTGGTGCCGACGAAAGCGCCGACCGCGCAGTACAGCATCACGCAGGCGTGCAGCACGTAGCGACTGCGCCTGCGATGCCGGGCGATCTGGATATCCAGGCCGCCGCGCCGCTCCGCCGGCACGATATGCCAGCTGGCGACCAGCGAGCGCAGGCGGTCGACCACCCTGGCC
>JBAZBG010000433.1:0-2888 GCA_041671585.1 Arenimonas sp.
CGCGATGCAAGGCGCGCGCCACCAGCTCCTTGCCGGTTCCGGTCTCGCCGGTAATCAACACGCCGAGCGGCGCCTGCGCGAGGCGACCGATGGCGCGGAACAAGGCGCGCATGGCCGGCGTGTTGCCAAGCAGCTCCTGGCCGGCAACGGGTTCTTCAACCACCGCGGCGGTCAACAAGGCTTGCGGCAACGCGCGATCGGCCAGCGCAACCGCATCGTCGAGGTCGAAAGGTTTGGACAAGAACTCGTGCGCGCCACCGCGAAACGCGCCGGCGGTGCTGGCGATGTCGGTGTAGGCCGACATCACGATCACCGGTAGTTGCGGGTGCCGCGCCTTGAGCGCATCCAGGAAGGCCAGCCCGTCGACCCCGGGCATGCGCACATCGGTGAACACCAGGTCGGGCGCCGCTTCGCTGCCCAGCGCATCCAGCGCCGCCCGCGCGCTGTCGAACGCCTGCACCCGGTAACCGGCATCGCGCAGCGCCTCGGCCAGCACGAAGCGCACCGCGCGATCGTCGTCGACCACCCAGACACGTGCGGTCAAGCCCTTGCCGGCGCGCTCACTGGTCATCGCCAACCTCATCCTGCAAGGGCACCGGGATCAGCAGCGTGAACACCGTGTGCCCCGGACGCGATCGGTAACTCAGCGAACCGCCGTGTTCGCGCGCCACCTGCTGCGCCAGCGGCAAGCCCAGGCCGGTGCCTTCGGCGCGACCGGACACCAGCGGCAGGAAGATGCGTTCGGCCAGGTCGTCGGGAACGCCGCGACCGTTGTCGGCGATCTCCACGCGCACGGCCAGGCGATGCGGCGTATCGCCGATCAGCACGTGGTACTCGGCGCGCGTGCGCAACGACACCGTGCTGGCGCCGGACTCGAGCGCGTTGCGCACCAGGTTCCACAAGGATTGCGTCAGCCGGTCGGCGTCGCCCTCGATTTCCGGCAGGCTGGGGTCGTAATCACGCACCAGCTTGATCGACCAGGCGGCTTCGGCATCGGCCAACTGGCGCACGCGTTCGAGCACGGTATGGATGTTGAGCGCGGACAATGCCTGCGGCGGCGCCGGATTCATCAGCCGCTCGACCAACGCCGCCAGGCGGTCGACTTCGGCGCCGATCAATTCGACCAGTTCCCGCGCGTCACTGCCCTCGACCCGGCGGCCGAGCAATTGCGCCGCGCCTTTCATGCCGGCGAGCGGATTGCGGATCTCATGCGCCAGTCCTTTTAGCGCCGCCGACAATGCCGCCGGCAAGGTGGTCGCGGGATCCTCGCCGGGAAATTCGTCGGTAGGATGCACTTCCACACACACGCCGCCGGCGTCGCTGCGGCTCAGCCACAGCTCGGCGAAGTGTTCCGCGCCGCCGGGAAAGGCCAGGCGCGCGCGGCGCACGCGCAGCGCCTCGCCGGACTCGGGCAGCCGCTCCAGCAGCGCCGACAGCCGTTCCAGTTCGGTATCGAGTTCGGTCAGCGCCATCCCTTGCAGGCGCCGCGCGCTGACCCCGAGCCAGCTGGCGAAGGCAGGATTGCAGCTGACCAGGCGGCCGGCCGGATCCAGCGCAGCGACCGGGGTCGCCAACAGATCCAGGGCGGCAGGAAGGGCGTCGGGCATTGCACCATTATAGTGCAGGTGGCTCAGTGCCTGATATTGACGAACGCGTCCTCGTCGAGACTACCGTCCTGGTCGAGCACCGCGAACTTCGACTTGTTCGCATCGAAGATGACCGGCACCGGCCGCTGTTCAGGGTCGTGGCGCACGAAACGCAACTCCCAGCCGAATTTCTCCAGCTCATCCAGGGTCTCCCGCTGGTCCGTGTTGAGTTCGGACTTCAGGATGTCCAGCAGCGGCTTGCGCGCTTTGCGGCGTTCCTCATCGGTCACGACGGTTCTTGCCCGGGTGGATGCAACTGGCAGGATAGCGCCATCCCGCGCCGGACCGCCAGCTACCTGCCGCCGGCATTGAGGTCTAACATGCCCCAACCACGGGAAGGCGCCATGAAGACGCATCTAGGCCATTACGAAATCGTCGCCGAACTCGGTCGCGGGGGCATGGGCGTGGTCTACAAGGGCTACGAACCATCGCTGGCCCGCTACGTGGCGATCAAGGAATTGTCGCCCAGCCTGGCGCACGACGCCGCGGTCGTCGAACGCTTCCTGCGCGAAGCGCGGTCGATGGCCATGCTCAACGACCCGCATATCATCCAGATCTATTCGATCGGGCAGGAAAACGAGCAACCGTTTTTCGTCATGGAATTCGTCGACGGCATTTCCGTGGCCGGGCTGATCGTGCGCGATCACCGCCTGCAGTCCGGCGATGCGCTGAAGATCGTCGAGCAGACGGCGCACGGCCTGGCCACGGCGCATGACCGCGGCGTCATCCACCGCGACGTCAAACCGGCCAACCTGATCCTCAGCCAGCGCGGCCAGGTGAAAATCGCCGACTTCGGCATCGCGCTGGCCAACAGCGACATGAATGCCAAGCTGACCTCCGCCGGCGAGGTGGTCGGCACGCCCGGCTACCTGTCGCCGGAAATCCTGCTCGGCAATCCGGTCGACCAGCGTTCGGACCTGTACGCGCTCGGCGTGGTGCTGTTCGAGATGCTGACCGGGCGCACGCCGTTTTCCGATGCCAGCGTGTACAAGCTGATGCTCAGCGTAGTCGAGTCGGAAGTGCCGGACGTACGCGAGATAAATTCCGAGATCGATCCCGGCGTCGCCGCCATTCTCGGCAAGATGCTGCTCAAGGATCCCGCCAAGCGCTACCAAAGCATGCGCGAGCTGATCGCGGACCTGGAGAAGCATCCGCTGATTGCCCGCGGCGGACCGATCAAATTGAAATTGAGCCCGGCCAGCCCGGCGGTGAACACGCTGGTTGGCCTGGCCACGCCGATGA
>JBAZBG010000434.1:0-2887 GCA_041671585.1 Arenimonas sp.
TTGCCGGCCAGAATGAGCAGTACATCATCGCGGCGCTGAATGGCTACAAAAAGCGCGAACGCAACCACCCGACCATGCAGGCCCAGGCGCAGAGCTTCTCCGACGAAGACATCGCCAACATCGCGGCGTACCTGACCAGCCTGAAGACTTCGAAGTGATGGAAAACAAGCACATGACATTGCGCACCACCGCCCTGCTCCTTGCCCTGGCCTTCAGCACCGCCGCCGTTGCCGGCCCGACCGGCAACATCGCCGCCGGAAAAGCCAAGGCGCAGCCTTGCGCCGCCTGCCATGGTGCCGACGGCAACAAGACTCTTGACGGCACCTATCCCAAAATCGGCGGCCAGTACCCCGACTACCTGGCCAAGGTCCTGCACGAGTACAAGTCTGGCAAGCGCAAGAACCCGATCATGGCCGGCCAGGCCCAGGCCCTGAGCGAACAGGACATCGCCAATCTCGCCGCGTACTTCGGTTCGCTCAAGAGCGAAGTGCACGACCTGAGCGGACACGCTCGCTGATCCTGTCCTTGGCAACCTGAAAAGGCCTCGCAAGAGGCCTTTTTACTTTGGCGAGTTCAATCCCGATTCGACGCGGCGGAAGGGGCGGCCGGTTTCGTCGCGGCCGGACACCGCGACGCGAAAGGGAACGTTCGGGATAACGCAGCGGCCGAAGTACTCGCCGTCGTCGCCTTCGGCCTGCAATGGCGCCGTCGCGATCGGACGGTCATCGCGGGTTACAAACGTGAACGCGACTGCCGACACGCGCCCGGCGACCTCGGCCGAACATTCGATGGTCTCGCCCTTTCTCAGCTCGCGCCGGATCGGAAACCAGCCTTCATGTCCGGGGCGGCCGCCACGCTGGACGAAATCGAAATCCTGGAAAGCCGGCGCCGTACCAGCGTTCCCCGGTTTGACATGGGCGGTCACGGCGTATTTTCCGACCCCGGTCAGCAGTAACCGCCAGGCGCCGGGTTCCGGCGACTTGATCGTCGCAATCGTCATGTAGCGGAAAGATTGCAGTTGCGCGTCGGAAGCGCCCGCGGCGACGGACGAACCGTCCGGCCGGATCAGCGCAACCAGGTCCTTGCGCTGGATTCCCGAAAAAATGGTCAGCGCGCGCGCGCCCGACTCCACCGGAATCGTGAAGCTGCGCGCCGGCCCGTCGAGTCGTCCATACGAGAGCAGCACGCCCTCGTCATGGATCGGCAGCTGCAGTCCGGCGTTCGCAAATTCGCCCGGCGCCCAGAAGTAGAAATCTCCGCCGGTGTTCGCGGACAGGTCGTAATACTGGTCATTGATCGCCAGCAGGCCGTAACGATCGCTGGGCGCCGGGCGCGGCCGTTGGCCCGGGTCATCGGCACTGGCGATCGGGGCGAACGAAAACGCAGCTATCAGCAGGAAGCGGTGCATGAGCCGGGCAATCCAGTCAGGGGATCAGGCAGCGGCGGCAAAAAACGGCGCCAGTTGTTCCGGCGGCAACGGCATGGAGACGTGATAACCCTGGATCTGATCGCAGCCCATGCTCAGCAGCAACTCCTGGGTGGCCGCATCTTCGACGCCTTCGGCGACCACGATCAGGCCCAGGCTGTGCGCCAGCGCGATGGTGGAGCGGACGATGATCGCGTTGTGCACGCCGGTACGCATGTCGGTGACGAACAGGCGGTCGATCTTCAGCGCATTGATCGGCAGCCGGTGCAGATAACCCAGCGACGAATAGCCGGTGCCGTAGTCGTCGACCGAGATTCGCACGCCCAGCGCCGCGATACGGTCCAGGCGCTCGGCCGCCTGTCCGGGATCGTGCATCAGCGCCGTCTCGGTGATCTCCACCTCCAGCGCCCCGGGTTCGATCTGATATTCCTGCATCAGGTTATGAATGGTGAGCAGGCAGCGGTCATCGATCAGGTTGCGTGCCGAAAGGTTCACCGACACCGAGCATGACAATCCCGCTTCCCGCCATTGCCGCAGCTGCGACATCGCCAGCTCCAGCACCAGGTCGGTCAGCGGATGGATGGTTTCGCTAAGCTCCGCCAGCTGCAGGAAGGTTTCCGGAAGCAACAGGCCCAGGCGCGGATGTTGCCAGCGCACCAGGGCCTCGAAGCCGGCGTTCTTTCCGGTATTCAAATCGAGCTTTGGCTGGTAGTGCAAGCTCAGCTGCCGATCGCGAATCGCCTGATTCAGGTCGGCGATCAAGCCCAGTCGTTCCGGCGAATTCTGGTCCAGGGATCGGTCGTAAATGGCGATGCCGCCCCCCTTGCGCTTGGCCTCGTACATCGCGACGTCGGCGCTGCGCAGCAGCGCGTGGCTATCCCGGCCATCCTCCGGATAAAACGCGATGCCCATGCTCGCGTCCATCAACAACTGCATGGCGTCGATCAGGAACGGCGCTCGCAACGCCGTCAACAACCGTTGCGCCACGGCGCGCGCGGCTTCCGGATCCCCGGCATTGGGCAACAGCAGCGCGAACTCATCGCCACCCAGGCGGCAATGGATGCCCGCCTCGTCCCCCAGCGCGGACTTCAGCCGCGGGCCGATCTGTTGCAGGAGCAAGTCGCCGATGTGATGGCCGAGGGTGTCGTTGATTTCCTTGAAGCGGTCCAGATCGAGCAACAGCAACGCTGCTCCAGGATGCTCGGCATCGCGCGAGGCGACGACGTGTTCGAATTCTCGATGCAGGAACATCCGGTTCGGCAACCCAGTGAGGCTATCGTGGTGCGCCAGGTATTCCAGTCCGTCGACATGTCGGGCGCTGGCCAGGGCCAGGGCTACCGTGTTGCCGATGGCGGTGAAGGAATCGAGTTCGATCTCGCCGAACTCGCGAGCCTCCGCATGCAGCAGGCTGATACTGCCCAGCGGGATATCGCGGTAAAGCAGTGGAATCACCACGCCGGC
>JBAZBG010000435.1:0-2885 GCA_041671585.1 Arenimonas sp.
GAGTTCGTTGTCCAGGCCCGAGCCTTCTTCAACGGTGATCACGCCTTCCTTGCCGACCTTGTCCATGGCCTTGGCGATCAGCTCGCCGATGTTTTCGTCGGAGTTGGCCGAGATCGAACCGACCTGGGCGATTTCCTTCGAGGTGGCGCAGGGCTTGGAGATGTTCTTGAGCTCGGCGACGGCGGCGATGACCGCCTTGTCCATGCCGCGCTTCAGATCCATCGGGTTCATGCCGGCGGCGACGGCCTTCATGCCTTCGCGGATGATGGCCTGGGCCAGCACGGTCGCGGTGGTGGTGCCGTCACCGGCGATGTCGGACGTCTTGGAAGCGACTTCCTTGACCATCTGCGCGCCCATGTTCTCGAACTTGTCGGCCAGCTCGATTTCCTTGGCGACGGACACGCCGTCCTTGGTGATGGTCGGGGCGCCGTAGCTCTTGTCGAGCACGACGTTGCGGCCCTTCGGGCCGAGGGTTGCCTTGACGGCATTGGCGAGGATGTTGACGCCTTTCACCATGCGGGCGCGGGCGTCTTCGCCGAAGCGGATTTCTTTGGAAGCCATTTCGATTACCTCAAAAAATAATTGTGCGGGGAAAGTTGGATTGCTATCGACCGCGCAAACTCAAGGGCGATCTCGACCTTGGCGCGCGTGACGCGAATCAACCCAGGATGGCGAAGATGTCGTCTTCTTTGACGACCAGGAATTCAGTACCGTCGAGCTTGACTTCGGTGCCGGCGTACTTGCCGAACAGCACCTTGTCGCCGGCCTTGACCTTGGGGGCGCGGGTCGAACCGTTGTCGAGCGGCTTGCCTTCACCCACAGCGATGACTTCGCCCTTGATCGGCTTTTCGGTGGCCGAATCGGGGATGACGATGCCGCCAGCGGACATCTTCTCTTCTTCCATACGCTTGATGACCACGCGGTCGTGGAGTGGCTTGATATTCATGTGTACCCTCGAATTGTTATGTTTCAGATCAATGAGTTACAGCTGCACTTCATTCGTTCACGGTGTTCTGTTAGCACTCGATACCGTTGAGTGCCAGATTTTAGCGCGCAAACGCCCCCGGGGGTAGCGTTGCGACCTCCCCTGAATGGGGTCGGCGTCAGGCTTTACAAGGGGTGAGCGGGAGCTGCAGGCGGGCTTGGAAGCCGCCGCCGGCCGCCGCGGACACGATCAGCTCGCCGCCGTGGGTGCGGGCGACGCGCTGCGCCAATGCCGCCGGTGAGGCGTGGTGTCCTGCAAGTGAAGCCTGCATCCTGCTGAACTTCCCGGGATAATGCGCGTCGAAGCGGTTCGGACGGGCTCAGCGTGAGCCCGCCGGATTCGAACTGCCGCGCAAACGAGAAAGCAATGAAGCGAGTGATCAAGGCGGCCCTGGCCGTGGTTTTGGCCGGATTGAGCATGCTGCCGCCGGACGTGCGCGCGGTCGACGAAGCCGATCTACTGCCGGTCGACCAGGCCTACGTGCTGTCGGCGAAGGCGGTCAGCCGCGAGCGCGTCGAGTTCACCTGGCAGATTGCGCCCGGCTACTACCTGTACCGGCATCGCTTCGGCGTGCAGCCAGTGGATTCGTCCTTCAAGTTCAATCCGCTGCAAATCCCGGCTGGCGAAAAACACACGGACGAGTTTTTCGGCAAGGTGGAAACGTATCGCAAGTCGGTGACCCTGGTGCTCACCGGCGCCGCAGCCAGCAACGTCGACACCGTCAGCTTCAAGGTCAAGTACCAAGGCTGCGCCGACCTCGGCGTGTGCTATCCGCCGCAAACACGAACACTGAAAGTGGCCATGCCCCGTGTAGGAGCGGCTTCAGCCGCGATTGCTTCTGTGGGAGCGGCTTCAGCCGCGAATGCTTCAGAGGGCATCGCGGCTGAAGCCGCTCCCACAATGGACCGGGCGCCATCTGGCGATCCTCTGGCTTCGCTCGGCGGCAAAGGTAATGGCCTGCTCGGCACGGCCGACGCGCTGCCGGAAGACCAGGCGTTCCGCGCGGAGGCGATCGCCAGTTCTCCTTCTGAACTGCTGGTGCGGTTGACGCCGGCGCCCGGCTACTACCTGTATCGCGACAAGACGTCGTTTCGTCTGATCGATGCCGACGGCGTCACCTTGGGATCGCCACGCTGGCCCGAAGGCAAACCCTTTCACGACGAACACTTCGGCGATGTCGTCGTCTATTTCGAGCAGGCAGAAATTTCGCTGCCGGTGATTCGCAACAACACCTCGGCACAAACGCTGTCGCTGCAGGCGAACTTCCAGGGCTGCCTGACCGACGGCATCTGCTATCCGCCGATGACCCGGACCCTGCAAGTCGCTCTCCCCGCCGGCGCCGGCGCCAAGTCCGACCCTGTGGGAGCGGCTTCAGCCGCGATTGGCTCAGGAGCTATCGCGGCTGAAGCCGCTCCTACAGGTTCAGACGGTGGCTTCTTGCTGTCGCTGCTGCTGGCGTTGGTGGGCGGGTTGATCTTGAACCTGATGCCCTGCGTCTTGCCGGTGCTCTCGTTCAAGGCGCTTGGGCTGGCGCAGGCCAGTCGCAGCCACGCGCACGCGCGGGCGCATGCGCTGTGGTACACCGCCGGTGTCCTGGCCAGCTTCGCGCTGGTGGGCGCACTGGTGCTCAGCCTGCGTGGCGCGGGCCAGGCCTTGGGCTGGGGCTTCCAGTTGCAGCAGCCGTGGGTCGTGGGCACGCTCGCGCTGCTGATGTTCGCGATCGGCCTGAGCCTGTCCGGCGTATTCCAGTTCGGCGCTTCGCTGGCTGGTGTCGGCCAGACCCTCACGGAAAAATCCGGCGCCACCGGCGATTTCTTCACGGGCGTGCTGGCCGTGGTGGTGGCCAGCCCGTGTACCGCGCCATTCATGGCGGGCGCACTCGGCTACGCATTCACCGCGC
>JBAZBG010000436.1:0-2851 GCA_041671585.1 Arenimonas sp.
TCATCAGCATGAGCCTGGGCGGCAGCACCAGCAGCCTCACCGAGAAGAACGGCTTCGCCAATCTGTACAGCCAGGGCGTGCTGAGCATCGCTGCGGCCGGCAACGCCGGCAACACCACTTTGAGCTACCCAGCCTCGTACGACAGCGTGGTTTCGGTGGCCGCCGTCGACAGCAACAAGGCCCTGGCCAGCTTTTCGCAGCGCAACAGCCAGGTTGAGATCGCGGCGCCCGGCGTTGGTGTGCTGAGTTCCGTGCCATTCGTGTCGGCGACCGCTGCAGTGGCCGGCCAGTCGTATCTGGTCGAGGCATTGGCGGAAACCTTCCAGGGCAATGGCTCGGGCGCCGTGGCCAACGGTGCTCGCTGCACGGCGACCAATGGCGCCTGGCTCGGCAAGACCGTGATGTGCGAACGCGGCGATATCAGCTTCGCCGACAAGGTCAACAATGTCGCCAACTCCGGCGGCGCTGCCGCCATCGTCTACAACAATGCGCCGGGCGGGTTCAGCGGTACCCTGGGCAGCGCCGGTCCGGCCATCCCTGCCGTCAGCATGAGTCAGGCGGATGGCCAGTTCATCGTTGCCAACCGCATCGGCAGCAGCGCCACGGTCAACACCGTGCCGAGCAACTCGGGCAATGGCTACGCTTACTACGACGGCACTTCGATGGCGACGCCGCACGTGTCCGGCGTCGCCGCGCTGGTATGGAGCGCCAACCCGACCTGGACCAACGTCCAGATTCGCGAAGCGCTGAACGTCACCGCCCAGGATCTGGGCACGGCCGGTCGCGACACTTCTTATGGCTGGGGCCTGGTTCGCGCCAAGGCGGCGCTGGACTATCTCAACGGCAGCGGTGGCGGCGGCGGTGGTGGTACCGAGCCGATCGTGGCCAAGGTGGGGAGTCTGAGTCTGACCAAAGTGCTCAAGCGCAGGTACTACACCACGACAGCCAATGCGACCATCGTCGATCAGAACGGCCAGGGCCTGGCATCCGCCGCCGTCACCGGCTGCTTCAGTGGGGCGGTCAGCGGCTGCTCGACCAAGACCAGCAGCAGCACCGGACAGGCGAGCTTCACCTCGCCCAGATACAGGACCGGCACGGTCACGTTCTGCGTGACCGCGGTGACTGGACCGAACAGCAGCTTCGATTCGACCAACGCGTGCCGGAGCAACTAGTCGGCGTCGTCCTCGCCTCGGAAACAAAAAAAGCCCCGGGAGACCGGGGCTTTCTTCTTCCTGGATACGGCTATCGCAGATTTTCAGCGCGCGCCAAGGACAATAGTCCGCAGGACCAATGACACATGGCGGCCCTCTGGCCGAACGGGCCTAATCCACCCCGCACACAGGGGAAGCGAATGTCCGTCAGCATTTCAGAAACACGCGCGCGAGAACTCGCGCCGATCGGCTCGAATGAGCGAATCCAGGCCCTCGATGTCATTCGTGGCTTTGCCCTGATCGGCATCTTTCTGATGAATGTCGAATGGTTCACCCGGCCGATCGCCGAGCTCGGTAGCGGCGTGGACGTCAGTCAGACCGGCCTGAGCTATGTTGCCAGCTGGTTGGTCTACACCTTCGTGCAAGGCAAATTCTGGACCATGTTCTCGCTGCTGTTCGGCATGGGCTTCGCGGTGATGTTGTCGCGCGCCGAGTCCAGCGAACGCGCGTTCGCGACGCCCTATGTGCGTCGCATCGTCGGCCTGTTCCTGTTCGGCGCCGCGCATTTCGTCCTGATCTGGACCGGCGACATCCTGCAAAACTACGCCATCACCGCCTTGCTGCTCCTGTTGATCGTGAGCCAGAGCTGGAAAGCGTGGTTGGCCTTGTTGCTGTGGGTGTGCGTAGTGGGCTACGGGTTCGCCACAGATTCATTGCTGACTTCGCTGGTCGCCCTCGGCGCCGCCGCCGGTGCGGCGTGGCTGATTTTTCGCGGCACGATCGATCGCTGGTACAAGTTGGCGGCTTTGGTGCTCACTGCGGTCGCGGCTTCCATCGCCACTGGTCCAACATCCCCGGACATGGCGCTCGCGGCGATCCTGCTGGGACTCGTCGCGGTGCTCATGTACGTACTCAATCGCGGTTCCCTGGATCGTTACTACAAGTTGGGCGCCGGCATGTATGCCTCGGTGTTCGTTGGCGCCCTGCTTTTCATCGCCGCGGTGGTGGTGAATCCCGAGCTCAAGCCCGGCGGCTCGCCCGAGGCTGCCGCCGAGCGCGCGGAACGCGCCATTGAGCGCCAGCACGAGCGCGCCGAGGAAGTGCGCGTCCTGACATCGGCCAGTTATCCGGAATCGGTGGTCCATCGGGCCGGGCAGTACCGCGAACACATGAGCGAAGCCGTCGGAGGCAGCATCCTGACCTTGCCCTTGTTCCTGATCGGTTTCTGGTTCGCCCGCTCCGGCGTGATGGCCCAGCTTCGGCAGAATCTCCCGCTGTTTCGGCGCCTGCTTCGCTGGACCTTGCCGCTGGGCCTGGGCATCACCCTGGCCAGCGTCTGGCTGCATTCCAACTTCCCGCCAGGCAGCGGCCGGCAGAACTCGGTGGCACTGGCGCGCACGCTGTTTGAACTCGGCGCCCTGCCTTTGAGCATCGGCTATTTTTCAGCGCTGGTCTGTCTGCTCGGCACCGGGTGGGGCGAGAGGCTACTTTCGCCGCTGCGCCACGCCGGTCGGATGGCGTTGACCAATTACCTGGGCGCCTCGGTAATCGGCACGCTGTACTTCTCCGGCTTCGGCCTGGGCTACTACGGGCAAGTCTCGCGGGGCGGACAGGTCGTGTTCGTCGCGGCCGTGTTTGCCCTGCAACTTGCGTTTAGCTACCTGTGGCTGTCGAAGTTTCGCTACGGCCCGATGGAATGG
>JBAZBG010000437.1:0-2849 GCA_041671585.1 Arenimonas sp.
TTGCGTTGCGCAATGTTCGAGCCGGTGCTCAAGCGTGGAGCCCAGGCGCTGCTCGAGCATGGCCGCGCGATGCCGCAACGCCGCCAGGCGCTCGCGCGGATGCTGGCGCTGCAGTCCTTGCGCGCAACGACGCAAGCGCTCCAAGCGCAAGTTCAAGCCACCCTGCAACGCGGCGTCGAGCCGTGCGTGCAACAGCGTCAGGCGGTGCCGGCCGCGCTCCAGGCGCAGTTGCGGTCGCAGGGCTTGCAGGCGCAGGCCGGCCTGGTCGCAGCGTTGTGCGAGCCCGGCATGCTGGCGACTGATCGCCGCGTCCAGGCGCCGGCGCAACTGCGTTGCCTGCGCGAGCAGATCGGTGCGTTCGGGCACCAGCAGTTCGGCCGCGGCGGATGGTGTGGCCGCGCGCAGGTCGGCGGCAAAATCGGCAAGACTGAAATCAATCTCGTGGCCGACGGCCGAGACCACTGGCACCGGGGAAGCGACGATGGCGCGCACCAGGGCCTCGTCGTTGAATGCCCACAGATCCTCCAGCGAGCCGCCGCCGCGAGTGATCAGCAAGGCATCGTAGCGGCCGCAGTTTGCCGCCTTGAGCAACATTTCGCGAATTTCCGCGGCGGCACCCTGGCCCTGCACCGCGACCGGCAGCACATCGACGTCGAGCATCGGAAAGCGCCGGGAAAGCACGCTCAGAACATCCCTGACCGCGGCGCCGCGCGACGAGGTGATCAGTCCCAGATGTCGGATGAAGCGGGGCAGCGGACGCTTTCGCTCGGCGGCGAACAGTCCTTCGGCAGCCAGCCGGCTCTTCAGCGCTTCAAAGGCGATTCGCAACGCGCCTTCGCCAGCCTCTTCCATGTGTTCGAGCACCAACTGGTAGTCGCCGCGCGCCTCGTACACAGTGAGCCGGCCGCGGACCAGGACCTGCAAGCCATCGCGTGGAGCGAAGCGCAGATACATCGCCTTTTGTTTGAACAGCGCGCAACGTACCTGGGCGCGCTCGTCCTTCAGCGTGAAATACAGATGACCGGAACCGGGCCGCGAGAAATTGCTGATCTCGCCCTGCACCCAGACCTGCGCGAAGGCGCCTTCCAGCAAGTCGCGCGCCAGCGCATTGAGCTGGGCCGGTTTCAGGATCGGGCGTTCGCGGATCAGCTCGGACATGCCCGGATTTTACGCTGGTCGTGGCGCCCCCGAGGCAGCACGCGCCGATGGCGACAGTCGCGATCGCGATACCGGCCAGCCGCCCGCGTGGCGCTATGCGTACTTCTACCCAGGCCGTAAACTGCGAATTGCGGTTCGCGACCGGAGTATTTGCATGATCCAAAGCTATCGTCTGCTCAGCCAGGACATGCCGGAGTCCCGGGGCGAGGGCGCGGCCGCGTTCACGACCGACGCCCGCAAGGCCAGGAAGTGGGTGGCCGCGCTGCCGCGCGCCAACGCCCTGGCAACCCAGCAGAGCCTCGGACAAGCGCTGGTCAGCCTGGCCGAACAACGGCTGGAGGGCACGCAGCGGCTGTCCGTGCTCGAGGAGTTGCGCTCAGCCATCGGCGAATCGATCGGCCTGCTCAAGGCCGAGTATGCCGGCAGCGCCTTGCCGCTCGATGCCGCCAAGACAACCGCGGCCGAGCAGGTGGAAACCCTGCATGTCGGGCTGGGCCACGCCTATCGAAAAGCGGCGGTCGAAATCTGCGCGCCGGAGGGCAATGTTCCGATGTTGCGCGGCGGCACCGTAGCCCTGGCGCTGGCGCGTTCGGAATGGCATTACAGCCAGGCGTTGGCGGTCGCGTGGCGGGTCTATCGTGCGCCGGAAGCTGGCGTTTGGCAGGGTCTGCATCGTGTGTACCGGTTCGGTCTCGAACATAAACTGGAAACCAGGCAGATTCCCGACGCGCTCGCCGGTTCCTCGGTCGAGCTGCGTTCGCTGTACCTGCAGTCGCTGCTGATGGCGATCACCCATCCACTGGCTTTCAGCCAGGCCGAGCAGGATGCGCTATGGCTGATCACCAACGACCTGGCCTCGCGCTGCGCGTTGATGGCCACGATGCCGCAAACCAATTCGCCGGTGGTGCCCGAGGATGCCGACCAGGGGCCCGGGCCCGGCACGCTGGGAGAAGCGCCGACGCAGTGGCTGGACATGACGCCGTTTTGTTCGGAAGTCGACGCGGCGCTGGCCCGGCAACGCGAGGGGTTTTCCAGTCTGGTTCCTGCGCGCGGGCTCGGCATCAGGGTGTCGGTCGAAATGCTGCAGCGGCTCAAGCGTTCGTTCGGCCTGGCGGCGGCGCGCTCGTACAAGCGTCTGGATGCAACGCATGGAATGCGCACGATCTTCGGCCTGAGCGCACTGCATTTCTACCTGGCCGGACAGCGTGATTTCGACTCCTTCATGCGCCAGGCATCGTTGCGCGTCGTGCACGAAAACGACAGCGCCCTGTGGGCGCACTCCGGCACCGATGTTTCGCGCGTGCCCATGCACGCGGCCCGCGTGCTCGACCAGAGCCTGGGCGGATACCGAATGGAGTGGGACCATGCCAGCCAGATCCGCGCCCGCGTCGGCGAACTGGTCGGCCTGTCGCTGGCCGATCCGGACGAGCAACCGGAATGGATGCTGGGCGTGATTCGCTGGCTGCGTTATGAGGACGATGGTGGCTTGTCCGCGGGCGTCGAGTTGATCTCGCGGCGCACCAGCGCAGTCGGCCTGCGCGTGCATGGCCTGGATGGATTCGTGCAACAGCCGATTCGCGCCGTCGAAATGACCGCGCTGGACGACAGCAACGAGATCAATTTCCTGGTGCCGGGCAGCCTGAGTTCGGGCGCCACGCGCATCGAAGTCGTGCGCGATGAAGGCAACCCCG
>JBAZBG010000438.1:0-2845 GCA_041671585.1 Arenimonas sp.
CACGCGCGCATTGATCGATTTCGATGCGCCGCGCGTCAGGCGCGACAAGCTGCAACCGGGTGACCTGTTGTTTTTCAGTCCGGGTGGCGGCAAGGCCAGTCATATCGGCATCTACGTTGGCGAGGGCCGTTTCGTGCATGCGCCCAGCGCCGGCGGAACGGTGCGCCTGGATGTGCTGGAGACCGAGTACTGGCAGCGCGCTTACGTGGATGCGAAGCGGGTGCTGCGGTAGGGCGGAAATTTCTGGGAATCGCGGCTGAAGCCGCTCCCACAGTGCGCGCGACCTTGTGGGAGCGGCTTCAGCCGCGACCCCCCCTACTGGCGCGCGCCCTAAAACTAGCGTACACTTCGCCGGTTTGCTGCACCGGCTTCGTTTTCCCCCGGTCGCCTAAGCCGATTTTCAACGCTCGCCCCGGCCCAAGCCCACTCCGCACGTCACGCTGCGCAAACACGCCACTCTGGCGTCTAAAACTAAGCATCAACTCGCAGCGCGGTTTCAGGGAACGCCTCGGGTACAACGGAGCAACACCTAATGTCTTTTGAATCGCTCGGGCTCGCGCCCGCGCTCGTTCGCGCGCTGGCCGAAATCGGCTACGCCACCCCCACCTCCATCCAGGTCGAGGCAATTCCGCTCGCCATGGCCGGCCACGATTTGCTTGGCGGCGCCCAGACCGGCACCGGCAAGACGGCTGCATTCGCATTGCCGATGCTGCATCGCCTGTCGACCACCAGTGTCGCCGGAGCGCCGCGGCGCATCCGCGCGCTGATCCTGACCCCTACTCGCGAACTCGCCGTGCAAGTGCACGACAGCATTCGCACCTACGGCAAGCACGCCAAGATGGTGTCCACCGTGATCTACGGCGGCGCCGGCATGAATCCGCAACTGGACGCCTTGCGTCGCGGCGTCGACATCCTCGTCGCCACGCCGGGCCGCCTGATCGACCATCTCGAGCGCGGCAGCGTGAAGCTGGGCGACGTCGAGATGCTGATCCTCGATGAAGCCGACCGCATGCTCGACATGGGCTTCATGCCCGCGATCAAGCGCATCCTCAACAAGCTGCCGGCGACGCGCCAGACCTTGCTGTTCTCGGCGACGTTCGAGGACGCGATCAAGAAGCTGGCGATGGAATTCATGCGCAATCCGCGCGAAGTCCAGGTTGCCGCGCGCAACACCGTTGCCGAAACCGTCACCCATATCGCCCATCCTGTCGACGGCGCGCGCAAGCGCGATCTGCTGATCGATATCCTGAGCGAGCGCTACCAGGACCAGATCCTGGTGTTCGGCAAGACCAAGCACGGTTGCAACCGCCTCGCCGAACAACTGGAGAAATCCGGCATCAAGGCCGTGGCGATCCATGGCAACAAGAGCCAGTCGCAACGCCTGAAGGCGCTCGGCGATTTCAAATCGGGCAAGGCCCGGGTGCTGGTCGCCACTGACGTTGCCGCGCGTGGCCTGGACATTCCGCAGTTGCCGCTGGTGATCAATTTCGATCTGCCGATGGTTGCCGAAGACTATGTCCACCGCATCGGCCGCACCGGCCGCGCCGGCGCCTCCGGCGAGGCTATCTCGCTGGTTTCCCCGGATGAAGGCGGTTTGCTGCGCGCGATCCATCGCGTGCTCAAGGCCGATATCGTCATGACCGTCGTCGAAGGCTACGCGCCGAGCCGTCAGATCCGCATGGGTAACGACAGCGCCAGCGCCGGCCGCCCGAGCGGCCAGCGCACGCCGAGCCGGCGCACGCCGCACACGACGGCAGCGCCGCGCCACGCACAGGCCCACGCCGGAGCCAAGGCGCATCCGGCAGCGGAACGTCGCGAGCGCCGCGCTGTGAACGCGCCGCGTCCGCTACGTTGACACGACAGTCTCGCTGATTGAATGGACAGGGGCCGCTCACGCGGCCCTTGTTTTTTTCAGACTCGGGAACGATGCTGCGAAAAATTCGCAGCCGCTACTGGCCGCCAGGGGAGAACACGCATGCTGCGCACACTGTTTGCGATCGTGTCAGGAATCTTCGCGATGATGATCGTGATCTCATTCGTCGAACTGGCGAACATCAAGATCTTCTTCCCGCCGCCGGAAGGACTGGACTGGCGGGATCCGCAGGCGGTGGCCGCCTTCGCCGCAAGCCTGCCCGCCATCGCCATGGCGGTCGTGGTGCTCGGCTGGTTGCTCGGAGCATTTATCGGAGCCGCCGTCGCGACAAGGATTGCGCTCCAATACCGCCTGCCATCGGCGCTCCTGATCGGCGCGCTGGTCGTGGCGGGCACGATCCACAGCGCGTTTACCATTGAGCACCCGGCCTGGGTCGTTGCCGCGGGCGTTCTGCTGCCAATCCCGCTGGCCTACCTTGCCGCGAAGCTGGTTCAGAAAGGTTTTGCCAGCACCAGGTAGATGATTGCCAGCAGGACGAAAACGGGGGGTTCGTTCATCCATCGCAAGGCTTTCGACGAGGGCAAGCTGCCACCGACTCTTGCCCGCTTGAGCATTTTTCCGCAAACGATGTAGTAGGCCAGCAGGAGAGCGACCAGTCCGAGCTTGGCGTGCATCCAGGCACGACCGGCAACCATGTCGGGATAGGTTTGCGGCCAGGCGTAGTGGCCCAGGTACAACAACAGTCCGAGTACCGTGGCGACGCCGAACATCAAGTGGCCGAAGCCATAGAGCCGCCTGGCCATCAACAACAGGCGCTCGCGCACTGCGGCGACATCGCCTGCTTCGGCCAGGTTCACCAGAATTCGCGGCAGGTAGAACACTGCCGCCATCCAGGCAATGACGAACAGCAGATGGAATGTTTTCGTCCACAGGTAAACCATGCGTTTGCTCCAATTGGATAGGCGATGATGG